>CADEEX010000079.1:3659-13357 GCA_902826465.1 uncultured Acidobacteriota bacterium | reverse complement strand
GGGGGCTGACCTGTTCCTCTCGATCCATGCCAACGCCAGCAACGCCTCGAACGCGCGCGGATTCGAGACCTACTTCCTGAACTTCGCCAATAACCTGAGTGCCGCGGCGACAGCGGCACGCGAGAATGCGGCGGCGGGGCAGCCGATGGGTGAACTACCCGACGTGGTGCGGACGATCGCCTTGAACAACAAGCTGCAGGAGTCGAAGGACTTCGCGACCTATGTGCAGCGGGAGATGGTCACGCGCCTCGGCGGACCGAACCGCAGCACCAGAGACCACGGTGTCAAACAGGCGCCCTTCCAGGTACTGATCGGCGCCGCGATGCCGAGCGTTCTGGCCGAAATCGCCTTCCTCACGAACACGCAGGAAGCCAGGCTTGTGAAGCAATCAGCCTACCGCCAGCGGGTCGCCGAAGCGCTCTTCAACGCGGTGCGGAAGTACCAGGGCTCGTTCGCCCGCGTCTCCACCGCCAAGGCGAATCAGTAGGGCCTCGCGCCCGCCAGTCGTCAGACGATGTGCAGATCCTGATCTGAGTCGTCGAGCTTTCCGGCTGTGCGTGTCCGCCACAGGAACAGCCCCCCAGCAAACGCCGCCGCGAGCACGACGGCGATGACGATCAACGCCCCGGCCAGCCCAATCGAGCCCAGCAGGAGATCGGACAGACCCTGGAGCTCACTCGGAGGCTCCGCGATCTTGATGATGATTGGGGAGTTCGATTGGATTTGAATGGGACGCCCCCTTCTACTTCCAGTTATCGATGGTGAACGGCAACTCGGCCAGCGTCCGGACGGCGACACCGCTCGGTCCCTTGGGCTGGTACGGTCGCGCGTCGTCCGCCCAGGCGGTGCCCGCGATATCGAGATGCGCCCACGGCAGTCCGCCGGTGAATTCTTTCAGGAACAACGCTGCAGTAATAGACCCCGCCGGACGGCCGCCGGTATTGGTGAAGTCGGCGATTTCGCTCTTCAGCTGATCGAAATAGTCGGTGGCGAGCGGCATCGGCCAGATCCGGTCGCCGGCGCGGTCGGCGACGCGGCGAACCTGATCCACCCACCAGGGCGGCGTGCCGAACAGTCCCGTGATCTGCTTCCCAAGGGCGACGGAGATCGCGCCGGTGAGGGTTGCCACGTCGACGAGATGAGTGGCGCCGAGCTTGCGCGCGTACCAGAGCCCGTCGCCGAGGACAAGTCGCCCTTCGGCATCGGTGTTCATGACCTCAACGGTCTTCCCTTCCGCGCTGGTGAGGATGTCGCCGGGCTTGACCGCTTTCCCGCCGGGCATGTTCTCGCAGGTCGGCACGATGCCAATCACGCGAATCGGTGCGCCAAGTATCGACAGCGCGCGCATGGCGGCAGCGACCGCCGCGCCACCGGCCATGTCGTCCTTCATCTTGTCCATGTTCTCGGCCGGCTTGATCGAGATACCGCCGGTGTCGAACGTGATCCCCTTGCCGACCAATCCGAGTACCGGGCCGCTCGTCACGCCGTGCGGCAGGTGCTTGAACACCATGAGCCTCGGCGGCTCACTGCTGCCACGTGCAACGCCCATGAGCAGACCCATTTTGAGTTCGGCAATTCGCGTCTCATCGAGCACGTCGACCGAGGCCCCGCCGTCCGCAACGATCTGCGAGGCCTTGTCGGCGAAGGCTCGCGGCGTCAGGTGGTTGCCAGGCTCGTTGGCGAGTTGCCGTGCCTGGTTGCTGCATTCGCCGAGCAACCGGCCGCGTGACAGCGCTGACTCGAGACGCCGCGGCGTTTCCGGCGACCCGTCTTCCACGTCGCGCACCGCGATGGTCACGCGTGGCGTGATAGACGGCCCCGGCTCGACCGTCTTGTACGTGCCCCCATGAAACTCGGCCAGTGTCAGCCCTTCGGCGATCGCCTGCACGAACGCCGAGACATCGACATCGCCAGACGCATCGGGCAAACCCGAGCGCAGCACGAACGCCAGACTCTGCGCGCGACGACTTCGCGCCGCGTACGCGGCCGCGGCCGCCACGCGCCGGGCGAGGTCGGTGCCGAACTCTTCCCGGGGGCCCGCACCAATGAGCAGCACCCGTGCCGCCTTCCAGCGTGTGTCGACCAGCGGCGTGACCAGCAGTTCGTACAGCCGGCCGCTCAGCTCGCCGGAGGTGCGGGCACGCGCAAGCTCGAGCCCGGTCGCCTCGTTCAAATGCGAGAACGTCGTCGGCGGGTCGTTGGAAAACCATGGCACCACGAGGAGATCGACCTCGAGTTCGGTGAGTGGGGACGTTCGAAGCGCGATGGCAGAAACGGCGGTCGGCATCGCCTCATTATCCCCGAACGACGCTTGCGCGGCCCACATCGCGGGCTACAATGCACAGGAGACCGGGTCGTTGCCATGACGTCACTACGCCCTTCTGTGTTTCGCCTCTCATTGGCCGCCCTCGCCTTGACGGCGGCCGGCAGCGCCGTGCTCATCGCGCAGAACAGCAAGGACATTGAAGCCAAGCGGCCACGAATGTCTTTGCGGGCGCAGCCAGTGGTCTCCATCGCACCGGCACGGGTGGTGCTGACGGCAGAAATCACGGGCGGTCCAGACGATTTCGAGGAGTACTACTGCCCCACGGTCGAGTGGGAGTGGGGCGACGGCACGACTTCGGAGTCGAGCGCAGACTGCGCCCCGTACGAAGCGGGCAAGAGCGTGATCAAGCGTCGCTACACGATTCAGCATGTGTTCCGCCGCGACGGCGCGACCAAGGTGTACTTCCATCTCAAGCGGAAGGACAAGATCGTCGGGTCTGCGTCCACAGTGATCCAGGTGCAGCCGGGCGGACCGACCTCGTACTAGTCACCGTCGAGCTCGAGCGATACTTCTTCAACCGCCCCCGCCGCAATCCTGTACGCCCGCGCGCGCAACCGCTGCTCCTCCCGGCCCACAATCACCGACACGGCATCCGAGTAGCTCCATTCGGCGAGATCCGATGCCGATGGATATGGCGCGCTGCGCGGATGCGAGTGATAGAAGCCGAGCACCGACTGATGTGCCGCCCGCGCCTGCCGACGGGCCGCGATGTGATCACGGGGATCGATCAGGTACTGCGTGTCGCTCTCGAGAACATTCCTGGCCCGCGTCGCCGTGGCAATCCGATCGCCGACCCCAAGGAGCACGCCACAACACTCCCGCGGATCGCTTTCGCGTGCGTGCGCCAGGAGCTCGTCGAGCGCCCGGCGGGCAATCTTCACAGCGCCTCAATCACCACGGCGATGCCCATCCCGCCGCCGATGCAGAGCGACGCCACGCCGTAGCGCAGTCGGCGCGCTCGGAGCGCGTAAATCAGTGTGGTGAGCACGCGAGCGCCGCTTGCACCAATCGGATGTCCGAGCGCGATCGCGCCGCCGTGCACGTTGACCTTCTCGGGATCGACGCCCAGTGCGCCAACCACTGCCAACGCCTGCGCCGCGAACGCCTCGTTCAGCTCAAAGAGATCCACGGCGTCGATTGACAGCCCGGCGCGTTCGAGGGCCTTCCTGACCGCGCTCACCGGACCGATTCCCATCACCTTGGGATCGACGCCGGTCACCGCCGACGCCATCAGCCGAGCGACGGGCGTCGCGCCCCATGCGCGTGCCGCCTCCGCACTCGCCACGACCAGCGCCGCGGCACCGTCGTTGATCCCGGAGGCATTGCCTGCCGTCACTGTCCCACCAGGAATGAACGCCGGTTTCAACGCGGCCAGTCGTTCGAGGGTGGATCCGGCGCGGGGATACTCGTCGGTCTCGAACCTCGTCGATGGCCCCTTCTTCGCCGCAATCTCGACCGCCACGATCTCGTCGCGGAATGCACCGGCCGCGATAGCGCTGGCCGCACGTTCCTGGCTCCGTAGCGCAAACGCATCCTGCGCCGCGCGAGGCACGCCGTACGCTGACGCCACCTCTTCGGCCGTGATACCCATGTGACAGGCGTTGATCGCGCAGGTGAGCCCTTCGGCCAGCATGGAATCGACCATCTCGCCGTGGCCCATGCGGTAGCCCCAGCGGGCGCTCTTCAGCAGATAGGGCGCATTCGACATCGACTCGGCGCCACCGGCCACCACCGCCCTTGCCCGCCCGGCGCCGATCGCGTCGACGGCGTGGATGACCGCCTGCAGTCCTGAACCGCAGACACGGTTGATGGTCTCTGCCGGCGTTTCGATCGGAAGGCCGGCGTTGAGCGCCGCCTGCCGCGCCACGTTCATGCCGGCGCCCGCCTGCAACACACATCCGAGAATGACGTCGTCGACGTCGGCCGGCGCGATGCCGGCACGCGCCACCGCGTCACGCACCACAATCGCACCGAGCGCCACGGCGCTCACATCCTTCAGCGCTCCGCCAAAGGCGCCAATCGGCGTCCGGCACGCCGACAGAATCACGGCGTCGTGGCTAGTCAAAGTGCCCCACGCTCGTGGGCACGATCAACCGGGCACCGGTGGCCGCCTGCACCTGATCCACCGTGGTACCTGCCGCGATCTCACGGAGCCGCAATCCCTCAGGCACGACATCGATCACGGCCAGGTCGGTGACAATCAGGTTCACGCACTTGAGGCCCGTGAATGGCAGCGTGCATCGCGGCACGATCTTGTGGCCACCGCCCTTGACGGTGTGCTCCATGGCGACGATGACCCGCTTGACGCCGGCGACGAGATCCATCGCCCCTCCCATCCCTTTCATCATCTTGCCAGGGATGGTCCAGTTCGCCAGGTTTCCCTCGGCGTCGACCTGCAGCGCGCCAAGCACCGTGACGTCAATGTGTCCACCGCGCACCATCGCGAACGACTCGGCGCTGCTGAAGTACGAACACCCCGGCAGTTCGGTAACCGTCTCCTTGCCGGCATTGATCAGATCGGCATCGACCTCAGACTCCAGCGGATACGGCCCCACACCGAGCATGCCATTCTCGGAGTGCAGCACGATATCGATGCCTGGAGGCAGGCAGTTAGCGACCAGCGTCGGCATGCCGATACCAAGGTTCACGTAGTCGCCGTCGCGGATCTCACGCGCCACCCGTCTGACAATGCGCTGCACCGCACGCTCGCGATCGTCGCTCACGCGCTCACCGTCCTCTTCTCGATCCGGCGTTCGTAGTGCTCGCCGACCAGAATGTGCTGCACATAGATGCCGGGAGTGATGACGTGATGAGGATCGATCTCCCCCGGCGCCACCAGCGTCTCGACCTCGGCAATCGTCACGGCCGCAGCGGTCGCCATCACGGGGTTGAAGTTCCGCGCGGTCCGGCGATAGGTGAGATTGCCAAGGCGATCGCCCACATACCCTTTCACGAACGCGAAGTCGGCCTTCAGGGCATGCTCGAAGATCTGCGGTCGGCCGTCGATCACGCGGCTCTCTTTGCCGTCGGCGATGAGCGTGCCATATCCGGTCGGCGTGAAGAAGCCGCCGATGCCAGCGCCTCCGGCCCGAATCCGCTCCGAGAACGTGCCCTGTGGCACGAGTTCCACCTCGATTTCGCCAGCCAGAAACTGCCGCTCGAACTCCTTGTTCTCGCCAACGTAGGTCGAGATCATCTTCTTGACCTGCCGATCGCGCAACAGCAGGCCAATGCCGAATCCGTCGGTCCCGGCGTTGTTGCTGATGATGGTCAGGTTCCTGGTACCGCGCTGATGCAGCGCCCGCACCAGATTCTCGGGGATGCCAGCCAGTCCGAAGCCGCCCATCATGATCGTCGCGCCATCGGGCACGAGCGCCACCGCGGCTTCCACGCTCGGGAGCAGTTTGTTCATACGGTACTCAGCCGCGGGTCAGGATGTCCTCGCGCCACCGGACCGCGCGCGCGAACGTCTGTTGCAGGGCCTCGCCGGTGTCGAGGTCGCGGCGCAACTCCTGCAGTTTCGCGATCAGCAAATCGAGCGCGGGCCCGATCTGATCGGCGTTTGACGCCGCAATGTCCGCCCAGATCGCCGGCGGACTCGACGCCAGACGGGTCGTGTCAATGAGGCCGCGACCGGCGAGCGCCAGGCCGTCCCTCCCCATGGCGGCGCCAACCACATCCATCAGCGCACTCGCCGTGAGCTGCGGCAGATGGCTGATGAAGGCCAGGCAGCGATCGTGAGCGTCGACGTCCATCACCATGGGCGTGGCGCCCAGGGCGCTGACAAAGGCGCTCAGCCGCTCGAGGACCTCGCTGTCCTTCGTCGCCATGGTCAGCGGCGTGAACAGCCACGGGCGATCCTGGAACAGGTCGGCGCGCGCGTGGTCGAGTCCGCCGGCCGCGGCCCCTCCAAGCGGATGGCCACCGACAAACATCACCGACGAGGGCAGACGGGCGGCCGCCGCGACGATATCGCGCTTGGTGCTGCCGGTGTCGGTGACCACCGCCGACGGCTTCAGCACCCGGGCAATCTGATCGATCAGCAGCAGATTCTGTTTCACCGGCGCCGCCAGAATGACGAGGTCGGCATCGGCCAGCGCGGCCACGTCACTCGCGGCGATGTCGATCATCTGCACGCGCAGCGCCGCGTCGAGCACACCCGGCTGATCGACCGCGATCACGCGACTCTCCGGCCACCGCTGACGAGCCGCCAGCGCGATCGACCCTCCGATCAGGCCGAGACCGACGATCCCGATCGTCTGAAACGCCGGCGTCACGCTCATCGGCCGCTCCTGCATGGCATGTGGGCCTACTGTCCCCATCCGCGCCTCGGCATCGGCTCGAGGCAGATGCTGCGGCCGATCGCCGGGGCGATAATCCGCAGTTCAGCCATCAGACGATCGAACTGCGCCGGAAACATGGATTGCGCCCCGTCGCTCAGTGCGCGTTCCGGATCACAGTGCACTTCGATGATCAGGCCATCAGCACCAGCGGCCACCGCGGCACGGGCCATTGCGGCCACCATGTCACGTCGGCCAGCCCCATGACTCGGGTCAGCGATCACGGGCAAGTGACTCAGCTTCTTGATCACGGGAATCGCCGAGATGTCGAGCGTGTTCCGGGTTGCCGTCTCGAACGTGCGGATGCCGCGTTCGCACAGAATCACGTCTTTGTTGCCGCCGCTCAGCACGTACTCCGCAGACAGCAGCCACTCCTCGATGGTGGCCGAAATGCCGCGCTTCAACAGCACCGGCTTGCGCGCGTGCCCCAGTTCGCGGAGCAGCGTGAAATTCTGCATGTTGCGCGCGCCGACCTGGAAGATGTCGCAGTAGCGATCGATGACGCCAATCTGACTGACGTCCATCACCTCGGACACGAGCGCGAGGTGCTCGGCCCTGGCCGCATCGCGCAGCAGACGCAATCCTTCCTCGCCCAGCCCCTGGAAGCTGTACGGCGAGCTGCGCGGCTTGAAGGCGCCACCGCGAAAAATCTTGGCGCCGGCGCGCTTGACGGCCGCAGCGGCCGCCCGCACCTGCTGTTCGCTTTCGGCCGAGCAGGGCCCGGCCATGACGATCACCTCGTCGCCACCGATCCGGATGTCGCCGACGGTCACCACCGTGTTCTCAGACTTGAACGTGCGGCTCGCCAGTTTGTACGGCTCAGAGATGCGGACGACCTCCTTGACGCCGTCCATCGTCTCGATCAGCTCCTTGTCGGCGCGGCCTTGCCCAACCGCACCGAGCACGGTCCGCGAGACGCCGGTCGAGCGGTGCACATCCATCCCCATCTCGATGAGGCGGGCCACGACATGCTCGACCTGGGCTTCACTCGCGCGTTCTTCCATCACGACCACCATAGCGTGTCTTCCTCTCTACTCCTGCGCATCCTCACCATGGACGACGCGACGCTCCAGACGGCGTGCTTCGTCGATGATGCGTTCGAACAGGCGAGCCACGGCGTCTGGCCCGAGCGGTCCTTCGCTCGCAATCGCGCGCACATGGCCCAGCACTTCCTTCTCGCGATTCGGCTGATAGACCTCGATCCCCTGTTCTTTCTTGAGGCGCCCGATCTCGCACACACACCGCGCCCGTTCATTCAGCAGACGGACGAGCACTTCATCCACCCGGTCGATATCGCGCCGCAAGTCGTCGAGCGTCATGACCTTGAAGTACGCGCGGTCGCGCACGCACCCTTGAGGCCGCGGGCGTACGCTTCGACGCGTTCAATGAGCTGAGGCGACCCACTCGCCTCGGCGATCAGCGCCACCAGGGCGCTGCCGACCACTGCCGCGTCGGCGTACCCGCCGACCTCCGCCACATGCGCTGGCGTGGAGATGCCGAAGCCAAGCGCAATCGGCAGCGTCGTGTGCCGGCGGATCCGCGCGACCATCTCCTCCGCGCCGCTCGCCACCTGGTCGCGCGCGCCGGTGACGCCGAGCCTCGAGATCCCGTAGAGGAACCCACGACCGAGCTGCGCGGCCTTCTGAATGCGCGCGTCTGTCGTGGTCGGACTCAACAAGAAGATCGTATCGAGTCCGGCGTCTTCGAGCGCGCTGCGAAATTCGTCGGCTTCCTCGATCGGCAGATCGAGCGCCAGCACACCGTCGACGCCGGCGTCGGCCGCCGCCGTGGCAAATCCCTTGAAGCCGAGGCGACAGATCGGATTGGCGTAGCTGAAAAGCACGACGGGCGCTGCAATGGCGTTTCGGGTTTCGCGAATCATCTTGAGCACGCCGCGCAGGCTCGCGCCCGCCGCCAGCGCCCGCTCTGTCGCGCGCTGGATCACGGGGCCATCGGCGAGCGGGTCGGAGAACGGGACGCCGACCTCGAGGACGTCGGCGCCGGCCCTGTCGAGCGCGCGAAGAATCTCCGCCGATCGCGCGAGATCGGGATCTCCAGCCGTCGTATAGGTGACAAGTCCTGGCCGGCCATCCCGACGCAGCATGGCAAAGCGTTCATCGATGCGCGACATACTTCTCCATCGTGTGCACGTCCTTGTCGCCGCGTCCAGACAGGTTCACCAGCACCACGCCGTCGCGACCCAGTTCCCTGGCCACGAGTCGGGCATGCGCCACCGCATGGGCCGACTCGAGCGCGGGCAGAATCCCCTCGAGACGGGCCAGCGTCTGGAAGCCATCGATCGCCTGTTCGTCGGTCGCATAGGCGTATTCAGCGCGCCCGCGCGCGCGCAGCCAGGCGTGCTCCGGACCAATCGCCGCGTAGTCGAGTCCGGCCGACACCGAATGCGTCAACTCGATGTTGCCGTTGTCGTCCTGCAGCACGTAGGTCCGCGTCCCCTGCAGCACACCGGTGCTGCCTCCGGCAAACCGCGCGGCATGACGTCCGCGGACGATGGCTTCGCCGCCGGCTTCCACCCCGATCAGCCGCACCTCCGCGTCGTCGATGAAGCCATCGAAAATACCCATGGCGTTGCTGCCGCCGCCGACGCAGGCGACAACGGCGTCAGGCAGACGGCCAATCATCTCGAGAATCTGCGCGCGGGCCTCGCGGCCGATCACCGACTGAAACTCGCGCACCATGAGCGGATACGGGTGCGGCCCGAGCACCGAGCCGAGCAGGTAGTAGGTGTCGCGGACGTTCGTCACCCAATCGCGCATCGCCTCATTGATCGCGTCTTTCAGCGTCCGGCTCCCGGCGTCGACGCCGATCACCTCGGCTCCGAGCAGACGCATGCGCACCACGTTCAGCGCCTGCCGTGCCATGTCATCGGTGCCCATGTAGACGTGGCACTCGAGTCCGAGCAAGGCACACGCGGTGGCGGTGGCGACACCGTGCTGCCCCGCGCCCGTTTCCGCGACGATCCGGCGCTTGCCCATGCGCGCCGCCAGCAGCGCCTGCCCGATCGCGTTGTT
>CADEEX010000079.1:0-3649 GCA_902826465.1 uncultured Acidobacteriota bacterium | reverse complement strand
GGTCTTCTCGTTTGAGAAAGATGCGCGCGCCGCCGCTCGCCTCTGTGAGCCGCCTCGCCTCGTACACCGGCGTCTCTCGACCCACATAGGTGGTGAGCAGACGCGTGAGTTCGGCCAGGAACACCGGATCGGAGCGGACCTCCATGTAGGCGCGAATCAGTTCCTCGACCGGTTCGACGAGGGTCTCTGGCACGAACTTGCCGCCGAATTCGCCGAAGTAGCCGCGCGCGTCCGGATCGCGGCGGCCCATTACCAATGAAGTCGTCATGACACCTGCAATGCCTGAAAAAGGGCGCGAATGCGTCCGTGATCCTTCAGTCCTGGAGCCGTCTCGACTCCTGAGGACACGTCGATCCCGAACGGCTTGACCTGCGCGACCGCGGTCGCGACGTTCTCTGCGTTCAACCCACCTGCCAGCACAATACGGCGTTCCTTCGCCAGCGCCGCCGCTGCCTTCCAATCGGCCTTCTGTCCGGTGCCCCCCCGCCGCGCCGGATCGTGGGCATCGACCAGCAGCGTGATGTTCGAGGGCCAGTCGCCCAGCCCCTGCCACTGCTCGCTGACCGCCTTGATGACCGGGCGCGAGAGCCGGCTCGCAAAGCCGCGATCCTCATCGCCGTGAAGCTGGACGGTGCTCACGCCTGCCGCCTGCGCCACCTGCTCAATCTCGTCGAGTGACTGGTTCACGAAGACGCCGACCGTGGTGACAAACGGCGGCAGTTCGCGCGTGACGCGCCTCGCCTGCGCCGGCGACACCCGACGCGGACTGCCGGCCCAGAAGATGAAGCCGATGGCGCTGGCGCCAGCATCGACCGCCGCGCGCGCATCGTCAACACGGGTGATCCCACAGATCTTGACGATCACGCCGCGTCCCTCAGCAACGCCGACAGCGCCGCGCGCGGATCGGGGTCGATCATGAATCGTTCGCCGATGAGAAACGCGCGATACCCGAGTGCCGCCAGCTGCTTGAGGTCCGCCGCGGTTTTCAACCCGCTTTCGCTGACCGCCACCACCTCTGCCGGCATCCGCTCGATGAGCGACTCCGAGGCGTGCACGTCAACCGCCAGCGTGTGCAGGTTGCGGTTATTGACGCCGACCACCGGCGCGCCGGCGTCGATGGCGATCGCCAGTTCCTCGCCGTTGTGCACTTCGACCAGCGTGTCGAGCCCAAGCTCCCCGGCTCGTCGTCCGAGACGCGCGAGTTCAGCCGGCGACAGCGCCGCCACGATCAGCAGCACCGCGTCGGCACCGGCCGCTCGCGCCTCGAAGAGTTGATACTCCGAAACGATGAAGTCCTTTCGCAACAGTGGCGTGTCTACTGCCGCCCGCACCGCTTCGAGATCAGCCAACGCGCCATCAAAGAACGTGGGCTCGGTCAGGACCGAGATGGCCGCGGCGCCGCCTTCGGCGTAGGCACGCGCCATCGGCACGGGATGATAGTCGGCGAGCAGCACTCCTCGCGACGGCGAGCGACGCTTGCACTCGGCAATGACGTTGATGCGGTCGCGGCGAGACAATGCGTCGCGGAAGGCGCCGGGACGCGGCGCTCTCCGTTCGGCCCGCGTCGAGAGCGCAGCCAGCGGCTCGTGTTCCTCGCGAACGGCCACCGATCGCTTCGTGGCGGCGATGATCGTGGCCAGCAAATCGGCGGTGGAGGTGGCGCCACTCATGCCGGTCCGGCCCCTTCTGTTGCCTGCCCGCGGGACAGCTCGATCAGCGACTCGATCGTCCGTCGGGCGACCTTGCGGTCGATCGCGTCTGCAGCCATCTTCATTCCATCCTTCACCGACGACGCCGCACCGGCAATGAAGAGCGCGGCACCGGCGTTCAGCACCACGACGTCTCGAGCCGCACCAGGGACCCCGTCGAGCACACGCTCGATGATGCGCGCGTTCTCGGTCGCATTGCCGCCCTTGAGCGCGTCCGGTGACGACTTGACCAGACCGACATCGCCCGGATGCATGTAGAACGTCTTCACGGCGCCATTCGCGCACTCGGAGATCTTCGTGTAGCCGGTGTTCGAGATCTCGTCGATGCCATCCGCACCGTGCACCACCCAGGCGCGCTCCGATCCCAGCATGGCCAGCGACCGCGCGATGAGTTCCGTGAACTCTGGACGCGGGACACCGACCAGTTGCCGCGTGGCGCCCGCCGGGTTCGTCAGCGGTCCGAGCAGGTTGAAGGCCGTTCTGACGCCAAGCGACTTGCGCGCCGTCGCCGCATGGCGCATCGACGGATGAAACGTCGGCGCGAACAGGAAGCCAAGATGTGCCTGGTCGAGGCAGGCGGCCACCACGGCCGGCGCCGCATTCACCGTGACCCCAAGCGCCTCGAAGACATCGGCGCTGCCAGACAGGCTCGACACCGATCGATTGCCGTGTTTCGCCACCCGGACACCGCATGCCGCGACGACCACCGCCGCGCACGACGAGATATTGAACGTGCCCGACCGATCGCCTCCGGTCCCGCAGGTGTCGAAGACCCGTTCGAACGACTGCGGGAGCCGCACGGCGTTGGCGCGCATCGTTCTCGCCAGGCCCACGATCTCCGCCGGCCGCTCCCCTTTCATCGCCAGACCTACCAGCAGTCCGGCGATCTGCGCGTCCGAGGCACGCCCGGCCATGATCTCGGCCATGGCGGCAGACGCCTCGTCCATCGACAGGTCCTCGCGTCGGGTCAGCTTCTCGATTAGATCGGTGAACATCGGATCAGTCCAGCCGTCCGTCGAGAAAGTTGCGGAGGATCCGCTTCCCTTCCCCGGTCAGAATCGACTCGGGATGGAACTGCACGCCGTGCACGGGCAGCGTCCGGTGACGCAGCCCCATGATCGTCCCATCCTGCTGGGTCCGTGCGGTCACTTCGAGCTCGGCGGGCAGCGTATCCTCCGCCACCACCAGCGAGTGATACCGCGACGCTTCGAACGGGGCGGTCAGGCCCGTGAACAACCCGCGGCCGTTATGTTCGATGGTTGACGTCTTGCCGTGCATTGGCACCGCGGCGCGAACGACATGGCCGCCGTACACCGCGCCGATCGCCTGATGCCCGAGGCAGACGCCGAAGATCGGGATGCGGCCCCCGAGCTGCCGAATCACGTCCATCATCACACCGGCATCCTCCGGTCGGCCAGGCCCGGGCGAGAGCACAATCCGCTCCGGGTTCCTCGCCGCAATGGCGTCCACCGTCGTGGCATCGTTGCGAACGACCTCGACGGAGGCACCGAGCTCGCCCAGATACTGCACGAGGTTGTAGGTGAACGAATCGTAGTTATCGAGAACAAGCACCATGAACGTCCATCCACTGCCGAACGCTGATTGCCGATTGTTGATTGCCGACACGCGACCCGGTCAGCAATCCGAAATCACCCATGCGCAATGCTCACAGTCCGCTATGCGCCAGTTCGAGCGCCCGCAGCAACGCCCTCGCCTTGTCGCGCGTTTCTTCGAACTCCGCCGTCGGATTGGAATCCATCACGATGCCGGCGCCGGCCTGCACGAACGCCTTGTCGCCCGACATGATGATGGTACGGATCGCGATACAGAAGTCGAGGTTACCCGCGAAGTCGAGATACCCCACCGCGCCAGCGTAAAGGCCGCGCCCTGACGGCTCGAGGTCGCGAATGATCTGCATCGCCCGCACTTTTGGCGCACCC
>CADEEX010000078.1 GCA_902826465.1 uncultured Acidobacteriota bacterium | reverse complement strand
GTGTAGGGTTCATGGGGCTCTGGGGTTGACTTGGGATCAGGCGGCGGATCTCCAGCCCTGCCGCTCGCCGTCTCTGTCGAGGGATTTCGGTTGACGCTCACCGAATCCAGAGGCAAGAAGGCCGCCTTTCTTCGTGAGGCGGTCCGCACGCTGGAACTCAGGCACGCGAGGGTTGAAGGCCGCTTCGAAGACTTGATGGGTTGGCCCGCCAGGTCTGTTCGGCTCATCACATGCAGGGCGGTAAAGCTCTCGGACACGACGCGGTTGGCGAATCACCTCTTGGCAGAGGATGGCCGGATGTTGTTTTTCGGGGAAACACTACACGCTCCGCACGGTCTGCGCCTCCTGGACCTGAAACCCCTCGCAGCGATCGGAACCACGATCGCGACAATTGCTAGGTAGGCTCAACAACGTTCCACGTGGAACAAAACTGCGTTGACCTGCACTCGCCCCATCTCCTATTCTTCAAGCCGCGGCTGCGGGCCGCAATATTTTGTCAAATGACATAAATGTCTCGCGTTATTGCGATCGTCAATCAAAAGGGTGGAGTCGGTAAGACGACCACGACTATCAACCTGGGGGCCTCTCTCGCGGCAATCGGGCGATCCGTTCTACTGGTGGATATCGATCCACAGGGAAACCTGACGAGCGGCGTCGGTCAGAAGGACCAGCGGGGCCCGCGCGGAACCATCTACGAAGCGCTGACCACCGAAGAACCGAGCACGACGACCGACGATTTCACCCGGCCGACGGCGGTCGAGCGACTCTGGCTCCTCCCGGCCGACCGTCAGTTGACCGGCGCCGAGATAGAAATGGTGCCGCTCGAGCGACGCGAAGAGCGTCTTCGATTGCTGCTCAGTGGCGCCCGCGACCGCTACGACTTCATCTTGATCGACTGCCCCCCGTCGCTCGGACTTCTGACGCTCAACGGACTCGTGGCCGCCGATTCCGTCCTCATCCCGCTTCACTGCGAGTTCTTCGCGATTGAGGGACTCGCCGAGCTCGTGAGCGGTACCATTCGCCGAGTGCGCGCCGCCATGAATCCGACACTCGATATCGAAGGCGTGCTGCTGACGATGTATGAGGAACGTACGAACCTGGGGCAGCAGGTGGCCCACGAAGTTCGGCAGTTCTTCAAAGAGAAAGTGTTTACGACCGTCATTCCACGTAACGTGCGGCTAGCCGAGGCGCCCAGTCACGGCATGCCCGTGCTCGCCTACGATCCGAAGTCGCGGGGCGCTGAAGCCTATCTCGCGCTAGGACGGGAAGTCATCGAACGACAGGATGCGCGTGCTCTTGCCGCATCGGCTCAGTAAGCGTGTGACCGCTGGGGATTTGTGACCATGGAGAAACGACCTGCGTTGGGCAAGGGGCTGAGCGCGCTGATTCCCGATGCGCCGGCGGCAACGGCATCCGCGCTCGACGTTGATATTCACCTGCTGACGCCGAACACCTTCCAGCCCCGCGGGCAGATGGACGATGCGCGCCTTGACGACTTGACGCGATCCATCAAGTCGAACGGCATCATTCAGCCCATCGTGGTGCGGAAGGTTGGCGATCGCTTTCACATCATCGCTGGTGAGCGGCGCTGGCGGGCAGCGCTCAAGGCTGGATTGATGAAGGTGCCGATCGCGATCCGCGAGGTCGCCACCGGCAACAATCAGTCGCTCCTCGAACTCGCACTCATCGAGAACATCCAGCGCGAAAACCTCAACCCGATCGACGAGGCGCTCGCGTACCGACGGCTGTCCGATGAGTTCACGATGACGCAGGATGCGATCGCCGCGGCGGTCGGCAAAGACCGCGCAACAATTTCGAATGTGGTGCGGCTTCTGAAGCTGCCGGCCGAGGTGCAGGCCGAGGTGGCCGCGGGTGCCCTCTCAATGGGCCATGCACGGGCGCTCCTGGCGCTGCCCGTGGAGTCGGATCAGCGCCGGGTCGCGCGTGACGTCATCGCCAGAGGCCTGTCGGTTCGCGAAACGGAGTCGTTCGTCCGCAAGGAATCCGACGCCGCAAAGACAGCGCAGCAGACCGCCGTGGCCACGGCACCGAAGGCCGACGTGCACACGCGTGCAGCCGAGGACAAGCTTCGTCTTTTGTTCGGCACCCGCGTACGAATTGCCCGCCATGGCACCCGCGGAAGAATCGAGATCGACTTCGGTTCTGAAGATGAACTGATCCGATTGTTCGAGCAGCTGACCGGCGGCAAATAGCCTGCAGGACAGGGACACGTTTTCGTCGCTCGCAGGCAGCGACAGAGGCAAAACCTGTGGTATAAATCCCTGTTCCGCGCTTGTGAAACTTTCCGCAAGCGCCATTTGTCGCGTCCTTAAGACTGAATTTCGTGACCAAGCGAACTGCCGCCACCCGCTACGCCCGTGCCCTTCTCGATGTCGCCATCAAAGAGAAGGCCGACGTGTCGAAGATCGAACACGATCTCACTGACTTCGTCGCGATGCTGCACCGCACTCCGACGCTGAGCAAGGCACTCCTGAATCCGGTTGTCCCGGCGGCGCGCAAGCGTGCCGCGGTCGACGCGATCGTGGCCAAGGCCGCGCTCATGCCCATCGTCGCCAAGACGCTGGTGCTCCTCGCCGATCGCGACCGGTTCGCGCTTCTCGACGACATTCTCGACACCTATCGCGATCGCCTGATGGAGCACAACAAGGTGGTTCGCGCCCGGGTCACGACGGCGGCGCCTATTGGTGCCGATCAAGCCACACACATCGAACAGAGTTTGGCGCGCGCCACAGAACGCACGGTGGTCCTGACGACTGCGGTTGATCCGTCCATTGTCGGCGGGTTGATTGCGCGTGTCGGTGGCACGGTGTTCGACGGCAGCGTGACGAACCAATTGCAGCGGCTGAAACAACGGTTGGAAGAGAGCATCTAGACATGGATATCAAGGCCGAAGAGATCTCCAAGATCATCCGCGACCAGATCGGCAGCTTTGCTGTCGATGTCGACGTCGCAGAGGTGGGCAGCATCACGTCGCTCGGCGACGGTATTGCGCGTATTCATGGTGTCGAGAACGCCATGGCCGGCGAGATGCTCGAGTTCCCCGGCGGTGTGTTCGGCATCGCGCTCAACCTCGAAGAAGACAGCGTCGGCGCAGTGCTGCTCGGCGAGTACAAGCACATCCGCGAAGGCGACACCGTCAAGCGCACTGGCCGCATCATCTCAGTGCCGATCGGCGAAGAGTTGCTCGGTCGCGTCGTCAATGCCCTCGGCCAGCCGATCGACGGTAAAGGCCCGATCAACACCAAACAGTTCTCGCCAATCGAGCGCCTCGCGCCTGGCGTCGTTGACCGCCAGTCGGTGAAAGAGCCGATGCAGACCGGCCTCAAGGCCATCGACGCGATGGTGCCCATCGGCCGCGGCCAGCGCGAATTGATCATCGGCGATCGCCAGACCGGCAAGACGGCCGTGGCCATCGACGCCATCCTGAACCAGAAGGACACCGGCGTCATCTGCATCTACAACGCGATTGGTCAGAAGCAGTCGACGGTTGCACAGGTCGTGCGAACGCTCGAAGAAGCCGACGCGCTGAAGTACACCATCGTCGTTGCCGCCACCGCGTCTGATCCGGCGCCGCTCCTCTACATTGCCCCGTACTCGGCATGCACGTTCGGTGAGTACTTCCGCGACAACGGGCGTCACGCCCTGGTGGTCTACGACGACCTGTCGAAGCATGCCCAGTCGTATCGCGAAATCTCGCTGCTGCTCCGCCGTCCGCCCGGCCGCGAAGCCTATCCCGGCGACGTCTTCTACCTGCACTCGCGCCTGCTGGAGAGAGCGGCGAAGTTGAACAAGGAGCTGGGTGGCGGTTCGCTGACGGCCCTGCCGATCATCGAGACACAGGCGGGCGACTTGTCCGCTTATATCCCGACCAACGTCATCTCGATCACCGACGGCCAGATCTTCCTGGAATCGGACCTGTTCCATCAGGGTGTCCGCCCCGCCATCAACGTGGGCAACTCGGTTTCACGCGTCGGCGGTTCCGCCCAGATCAAGGCGATGCGCCAGGTCGCCGGCACGCTGCGACTCGACCTCGCGCAGTATCGCGAGCTTGCGGCGTTCGCGCAGTTTGGCAGCGACCTCGACAAGAGCACACAGGCGCAGCTCACACGCGGCGCGCGTCTGGTCGAGATTCTGAAGCAGCCGCAGTACGAGCCGCTGTCAGTCGAACGGCAGGTCGCGATTATCTTTGCTGGCACGAACGGCTATCTCGATGCGGTCGCCATCAAGGATCTGCGCGAGTTCGAAACCGGCCTGTACCAGTTCCTCGAATCGCGTCATCCGCAGATTCTCACGGGCATCGTCGAGAAGAAGCAGTTGGACGATGAACTGAAGGGTGCGCTGAATGCGGCGCTGAAGGCGTACGGCGGCGACTTCGCCGCACGAAAGTCGGCTGCGGCGTAGCAGGAGCTGAGACCACGAAGACGCGAAGACGCGAAAGCACATGCCATCACTGATTGACCTTCGGCGCCGGGTTCGCGCCGTCAAGAACACGCAGCAGATTACGAAGGCCATGAAAATGGTCGCCGCGTCGAAGCTGCGGCGCGCCACCGAGCGCATCATGAACGCTCGCCCCTACGCCGTGCAGATGCAGCGGGTCCTGGCGAGTGTGGCGGCGCGCGTCGATTCCAGTGTCCACCCGTTCCTGGCCGTGCGCGAGCGCACCGCGACCTCGCGCACCCTGGTTATCGTCGTGACCGGCGACAAGGGGCTGTGCGGTAGCTTCAACACGAACGTGATCAAGGGCGCCGGGCAGTACATCACCAGCGCCACTGAACCGTGCACGCTGGGACTTGTTGGCCGCAAGGGACGCGAGTTCTTCGGTCGCCGCGGTTTCAGCGTCCTGTTCGAACAGATCGGCATCTTCCAGAAGTTGAAGTTCGACGATGCAAAGGTCGTAGCCCGACTGGCCGTCGATGCCTTTACGTCAGGTGAGGTCGACAAGGTCGTGCTCGTGTTCAACGAGTTCAAGTCGGTCATGTCGCAGCGGGTGGTCGTCGACCAGTTGCTGCCGATCGAGCCGCACGAAGTGGTGCTCGAGGGCCCGGCGGCCAAGGCTGGCGACTCGCAGGTCGACTACCTCTATGAACCGGCGCCAGAGAAGATCTTCGAGCAACTGCTGCCGCGGTATGTCGAAGTGCAGGTCTACCGGGCGCTCCTCGAGTCGAACGCCGCATTCTTTGCGGCGCAGATGACGGCGATGGATACGGCGACCAAGAATTCGGCCGAGATGATTTCGAGCCTGACGCTCTACATGAACAAGGTTCGACAAGCCGCGATTACGCGCGAGATTATCGAAGTGGTGTCGGGCGCTCAGGCGCTCTAAAGAAGGGGTTCCAAGGTTCCACAGGTTCCAGGGGGCGGCCCTGAGCCTTGAGCCCTGAGCCGGCAACGAGAGAGATATGTCTGACAAGCACAATTTCGGAAAGATTGTTCAGGTCATCGGTCCCGTGCTCGACGTCGAGTTCGAAGCAGGGCACTTGCCGAAGATCTACAACGCACTTCGCGTGCAGGCCAACACCAAGGAAACCGGTGTCATCGACATCATCGCTGAGGTCGAACAGCACCTCGGTGAGAACCGCGTCCGCGCGGTCGCGATGAAGCCGACCGACGGGATCCAGCGCGGCATGCAGGCGGAAGACCTTGGCGAACCGATTTCGGTGCCGGTCGGTCCGGAAACGCTCGGCCGCGTGCTCAACGTGCTCGGTGAGCCGGTCGACTTTCCAGACCGTCCCGTGCAGTCGGCCGCCCGCTGGCCGATCCATCGTCAGCCCCCCACCCTTGAACAGCAGTCGACCGACCTCAAGATGTTCGAGACCGGGATCAAGGTCATCGACCTCCTCGAGCCGTACCTGCAGGGCGGCAAGATCGGCCTGTTCGGCGGCGCCGGCGTCGGCAAGACCGTCGTCATCATGGAACTGATCAACAACATCGCGATGAAGCACGGCGGTGTGTCGGTGTTCGGAGGTGTCGGCGAACGCACGCGCGAAGGTAACGACCTGTGGCACGAGTTCCAGGAAAGCGGCGTCATCGACCCGCACGACCACACCAAGTCGCGCGCCGCGCTCGTGTACGGACAGATGACGGAGCCGCCGGGTGCGCGTCTGCGCGTCGGCCTGTCGGCGCTGACTGTCGCCGAGTACTTCCGCGACGCCGAAGGCAAGGACGTGTTGCTGTTCATCGACAACGTGTTCCGCTTCACCCAGGCCGGATCTGAAGTGTCGGCGCTGCTCGGCCGCATGCCGTCGGCGGTCGGTTACCAGCCAACGCTGCTCTCGGAAATGGGCCAGATGCAGGAACGCATCACCTCGACGCAGAAGGGGTCGATCACCTCGGTGCAGGCGATCTACGTGCCGGCCGACGACTACACCGACCCGGCGCCGGCGACCACCTTCGCCCACCTCGACGCGACGACCAACCTGTCGCGCGCCATCTCGGAGCTGGGCATCTATCCGGCGGTCGACCCGCTGGCCTCGACGTCGCGCATTCTCGACCCGCGCATCCTCGGTAACGAGCACTACAACGTCGCCCGGGCGGTGAAGCAGATCCTGCAGCGCTACAAGGACCTGCAGGACATCATCGCGATTCTCGGTATCGACGAACTGTCGGAAGACGATAAGTTGACCGTGTCTCGCGCGCGCAAGATTCAGAAGTTCCTGTCGCAGCCGTTCTTCGTCGCCCAGCAGTTCACCGGGCTCGAAGGCAAGTACGTGCCGATCGCCGACACGATTCGTGGCTTCAAGGAGATCGTCGAAGGCAAGCACGACGCAATTCCTGAGCAGGACTTCTACATGGCGGGCGGCATCGACGAAGTGATTGAACGGTTCAAGAAGCGCCAGGCTGCGTAACGTGGCAGATTCACTACCGACCAAGATCCAGCTGCAGGTCGTCTCCGCCGACCGCTCGCTCGTTAACGAGACGGTCGACGAAGTGCAGATACCAGGCTCCGAAGGCTACTTCGGCGTGCTGCCGGGGCACACGCCGCTGCTCGCACTGCTTGGGGCTGGAGAGCTGTGGTATCGCCAGGGCAGTGAGTTTCACTACCTGGCGATGGCGTTTGGCTTCGCCGAAGTGCAGCCCGACCGGGTCACCATCCTGGCTGAGTTTGCGGAACGCGCCGACGAGATTGATTTGGCGCGCGCCGAGGCCGCCAAGGTCAGAGCCGAGAACCGCCTGTCGTCGGTCACCGTGGACATGGACGCCGAGCGCGCCCGGCTGGCGCTGCTCAAGTCGCTGATCCGCCTGCAGGTGGCGACGCGGGCTAAGATACGCTCGTAATTGCTTTCGAACCTCGCCCGGCTCGTCCGCTATCGCGGCCTCATTCAAAGCCTTGTCGCCCGTGAACTGAAGGCGAGGTACCGCGGGTCCGTTCTCGGCTTCCTCTGGTCGTTCATCAACCCGCTGCTGCTGCTGCTGATCTACACCTTCGTCTTTACGAAGATCATTCCCAACCGGAACGAGCTGGCGCAGCCGTACGCGGTGTTCATGTTCTGCGGCATCCTGCCCTGGAACTGGTTCTCCTCGTCACTGATGGAAGCCTCCGGATCGCTGGTGTCCGGCGGCAACCTGATCAAGAAGGTACTCTTCCCCGCCGAGATTCTGCCGCTTGTCAGCGTCCTGGCGAACATGGTGCACTTCTTCCTCGGCCTGACCATCCTGATCGCGTTTCTGATCTACTACCAGCACTGGCCCGATCTCGCAGGCCTCTTCTGGTTTCCTGTCGTGGTGTTGATTCAGCTGATCTTCACGTCGGCGATGTCGCTGTTTCTGGCGGCGCTGACCGTGCACTACCGCGACATTCGCGATCTCCTGTCGAACCTGCTGATGTTCTGGTTCTTTGCGACGCCCATCATCTATCCCTGGCAGGACGAGAACGTCAAGATCTACCGCTGGGTGTTTCAGATGAACCCGTTCACGCACCTGGCGGTGTCGTATCAGGAGATCCTGTTCTTCCGCGGGCCGGTTGGCCAGGCCTCGTGGTTGCTCGGGCTCGGTGCCGGCTCGATGCTGCTGTTCTTTGCGACCTATTGGTTCTTTGATCGTCTGCGCGATTCGTTCGCGGAGGCCGTGTGACGCGATTCACAGTGGCCACAGAGCCACAGAGATCCAGAGACATCTCCGGGGAGCATAGTCGTCAGACACAACAAGAGGACCTCGGTGCCTCCGTGTCTCCGTGGCTGATGACAGTGCGAGAGAGAGCCTGATGTCGACGCCGGCCATCGAGCTCTCGCACGTCACGAAGATCTACCGTCGCTATGGTGGCCGGCAGTTCGCGACGCTGAAAAGCGCGTTGCTGCAGCGCAGCATCCTCAAGGACCTTCAAGCCAGCGAGACGTTCCCAGCGCTGCAGGACGTCTCGTTCAGCGTACCGCACGGCTGCACCTACGGTGTCATCGGCAGAAACGGGTCAGGCAAGAGTACCGCGCTGAAGCTGGTCGCTGGCATCACCAAGCCGACCGAGGGCACGGTGCGTGTTGACGGCAGAATTTCTGCCCTCATCGAGCTTGGCGCCGGATTCCATCCCGAGATTTCCGGTCGTGAGAACGTCTTCATCAACGGCATCATGCTGGGTCTCACCAAGAAAGAGATCGAGCAACGCTTCGACGAGATCGTCGAGTTCGCCGAGCTGCAGGAGTTCATCGACGCGCCGGTCAAGACCTACTCGTCTGGCATGTACATGCGCCTTGGCTTCGCCGTCGCCATTCACGTTGACCCCGATGTGCTCCTCGTCGACGAAGTGCTGGCGGTTGGAGACGAAGGGTTCACACACAAGTGTCTCGACAAGTTTGCCGAGTTCCGCCGACGTGGCAAGACGATCCTGCTCGTGACTCATTCGCTTGGCCTCGTCGAGCGCTTCTGCGACGAAGCGCTGTGGCTCGAAGACGGGCGCGCGCAGGGACACGGCGACCCCAAACGCATTGTCGGTGCGTATCTGACGGCGGTCGAGAAGGGCGAAGACACGCTACTGGCCACCACGACCGCGAGGGCCGTTGCCGCCGTCAACGCGGCGCCGCCAGAGCCGCCACCACCGGCAAAGCCTGAGACCGCTCAGCCCGAGGGCGAACTGCGCAACATGTTCGAGGCCGTTGAGGGGCGCTGGGGGTCGCGCGAGATCGAAATTACCGCCGTGACACTGATCGATCATCACGCACAGCCGTCATTCGTGTTCCACTCCGGCGATCCGATGTCGATTCGCCTGACGGTCGTCGCGCATTCGCCAGCCACCGACTTCGTATTCGGCGTCAGCCTGTTCAATGTCGACGGCGTCTGCTGCTACGGCACCAACACCTTCATCGAACAGATGGACCCGCTGCGCTTCGAAGGCGAAGCCAATATCACCTTCGCGATCGAGAGCCTGGATCTGGTCGAAGGGACATATAAGCTCGATGTTGCCGTGCACAACTGCGACGGCTATCCCTACGACTACCATCGCCAGCTGTACACGTTTCGCGTCAAGTCACGCGTGCCCGACGCCGGCATCTACCGTCCGCGTCATCACTGGACGTTTGAAGGTGCTGTGACGTTCAAGAGCACCGCGAAAGCCGACGTGTAAGGGTCTGCGTTCGAGGAATGGCGACGTTACCCGACGTGCTCTCAACCATGACGGCCTGGCGGCGCGATGGGAAAACCGTCGTCTTCACCAATGGTGTCTTCGACATCCTTCATCCAGGGCATGTCCGCTACCTGACGGCGGCACGAGCCCTTGGCGACGTGCTTGTCGTGGCCGTGAACTCTGACCGTTCGGTCAGGGGAAACAAGGGTCCATCGCGACCGATCAATGCGGAGCATGAACGCGCCGAAGTGCTGAGTGCGCTGGCGTGCGTCGATGCCGTGGTGATCTTCGATGCGCCGACGCCGCTCGAGATCATCACGGCGATTCGGCCGGACGTCCTCGTGAAAGGTGCCGACTGGGCGGAAGACGCGATTGTGGGGCGGGATGTCGTCGAGGCGATCGGTGGACGAGTGGTCCGGATGACGATCGAAGCAGGCTATTCGACCTCGTCGATTATCGACAGGATTCAGGCGCTGCCGAAGCCGTGAGCGGCAGCGCGGTCTTCACGACTTCGTTGCGCGACCCATCAGGGTCGCGCCCGGCACGGGCCTGAACGGCCCACGCGACGAAGAAACGACGAGACTCTAGAACTTCGGCGTGCGGCGACCGAGGCGCACGCGGCGGCGCATGATGTAGAGCACCGTGGCGATCATCGACGCGAACAACAGGGCGGTAGTCGAGGGATTGAGTTCCATAAACGGGTTATCGACCTCGCCTCCGTTCGCATTAGCGCGAACGAGACGGCTCGCCTGCATGTTCGGTTACACGGCATCACGACATGCGCGCCAGTGCGCACCTTGACGCGGGCCGGCCCAGCTTCTGTGCCAATGTCCGACACGATAAACTGACAGTTTCCCAGTGACCGGAAGCACCTCCCTCAACCTCATCGCCATCCTCAAGGCCGCTGCCTCGCGCAGTGGCATGGACGCTCCGGCCAAAGCCATCACCGGCTTGACGCCCTCGGCGCGGGCCCTCTATGTCGCGAGCCTGGCCCACGCGTCACCGCACGGGACGATGCTCCTGATCGTGCCCGCCGACCGTGACATCGACGACGCGGTGAGCGACACGCGCTTCTTCCTGGCGGCGCTCGAAGGCCTGTCGCACACCTCCGCCGAACGAGCGGTGCTCCCGTTCCCGTCGCACGAAGTCGATCCCTATCGAGGGATGACGCCGCACTTCGGCGTCGTTTCGACTCGTGCCCGCGCACTGCACAGCCTCGCGTCGCAGAAGGCCCGCATCGTGGTGGCCTCGGGACCCGCCCTGATGCCGCTCGTCAGCGCCCCGACGCGCATGCGGACCGCTGGACTCGAACTGCGCTCGGGCCAGGACATTGCCCCGTCAGATCTCGCCGAACTGCTCACGGACGCCGGCTTCACGAGAGAAGATCCGGCAGATGAGCACGGAGAGTTCGCCCTCAGAGGCGGCATTCTCGACGTGTTTCCGGCCAGCGATGCGCCTCCGATTCGTCTCGAGTTTCTCGGCGACACCATTGAGACCCTGCGCACCTACGACCCGACGACGCAGCGATCAATCGCCGCGATCGACCAGTTCAACGTCGTCCCGCTGCGCGATCGCCTGGATGACGATCATGGCGCCACCGTGTTCGACTACCTGGCGCACGTGAAAGAATCGCGGGTGATCGTCTCCGAAGCCGACGAGGTGAACGCCGCAATCGGAAAGCTCCGCGACCAAGTACAGCGCAGCTACGAAACGGCCGCAGGACTCGTCACGGAGGCTGAAGACGACGAGGACGATACCGCGTACGACGAGTGGAGCGCGCTCTCAGCCGAGGATGATCCGGAGGACCGAGACGTCGTACGACAGCGGCCGCGGAAGAGGAGTGCCGCCCGCCGGTCGTCGCTGCCGCCGCCAGACCAGCTGTTCGCGGACGTCGACACCATTGCCAGGCGTCTCTCATCTGCCCTGCTGGTGTCGGAGCTCGGCATCGATGCAGACGCCCAGCCAGACGGGGCGGCACCGTCTGGCCCGTCGTCCTCTGCTCGTGCGCTGCGCAGCCAGCCGATTGTCGAGATGCATGGGCGGCTACCCGAGTGGGTCGCCGAGATCAAGCGCATCAGGGCCGCCGGCGAACAGGCGCTGTTCGTTGCGGAAACTCCTGGCCGCGCCGAGCGGACCATTGAAATCCTGAAGGAGTACGAGCTGTTTGCCGTCCCGGTCGAGCGTGCCGAAGAGGCGCGCTATGCCGCCGTGCTCGTGGCGATCGGCCAACTGTCGCGCGGGTTCAAGCTTCCGGACGCGGGTCTGCACATCTTCGCGGAGTGCGACGTCTTCGACGAAGACCGGCAAGCCGCGCGTAACAGGAGTCGCTCGGCCACCAAAGCCTTCCTCTCCGATCTGCGCGATCTGAAGGCGGGCGACTTGATCGTTCACGTCGATCACGGCATCGGCATCTTTGTCGGGCTCAAACAGATCGGCGTCGGCGACAGCATGCAGGAGTTCCTGGAGCTGCGCTATGCCGGCGAAGACAAGCTGTTTGTTCCGGTCGAGCGGCTCGATCTGGTGCAGAAATACACCGGCGCGGCGCGGCCGCCGGTCGATCGGCTTGGCGGCGCGTCCTGGGAGAAGGCCAAGTCGAAGGTCAAGAAGGCCATGCGCGACATGGCCGAAGAGCTGCTCAAGTTGTATGCCGCGAGAAAAGCGGTGCCGGGCTTCGCGTTCGGCGACGATTCTCACTGGCAGCAGGAGTTCGAGGACGCCTTCCCCTACGAGCTGACCGTCGATCAGAAGACCGCCGTCGCCGACATCAAGCGCGACCTGCAGTCGCCAACGCCGATGGATCGACTGCTGTGCGGCGACGTCGGCTTCGGTAAGACCGAAGTCGCCATGCGAGCCGCCTTCAAGGTGGTGATGGAGGGCAAGCAGGTGGCGGTGCTTGCGCCAACGACGGTGCTCGCCTTCCAGCACGAGAAGACCTTGCGCGAGCGTTTCGCGGGTTTCCCGGTTCGCATCGCGATGGTCAGCCGGTTCCGCGGGCAGACAGAGCAGAAAGAGGCGCTCGCCGACCTCGCCGCAGGCAGACTCGACATCATCGTCGGCACACACCGCCTGCTCTCGAAAGACGTTGAGTTCCGCGATCTCGGCCTGCTGGTCGTCGACGAAGAGCAGCGATTTGGCGTCGGCCACAAGGAAAAGATCAAGCAGATGCGTCGCCGCGTCGACGTGCTGACGATGAGCGCCACGCCGATTCCGCGCACCCTCAACATGTCGCTCGTCGGCATCCGCGACATGTCGATCATCGAAACACCGCCGAAGGATCGGCTGTCGATTCAGACGAACGTCGTCAAGTTCGACCAGCACGTGATCGCACGGGCGATTCGCAACGAGCTCGAGCGCGGCGGTCAGGTGTTCTTCGTTCACAACCGCGTCGAGTCGATCTTCTCGATCGGCGATCTCCTGCGCCGACTGGTGCCGGAGGCGCGAGTCGTCATCGCGCACGGACAGATGGGCCAGGACATTCTCGAGCGCGCCATGCTCGACTTTGTGGCACGCAAATTCGACATCCTGCTGGCAACGACGATCATCGAGAACGGCATCGATATTCCGAATGCCAATACCATCATCATCAACCGCGCCGATCGCTACGGTCTGTCGCAGCTCTATCAGTTGCGCGGCCGTGTCGGCCGATCTGACCGACCGGCCTATGCGCACCTGCTGATTCCGCCGGAAGACAACCTGTCGCCGGTCGCCAAGAAGCGGCTCGCGGCGATCAAGGAGTTCAGCGACCTCGGCAGCGGCTTCCGCGTCGCGGCGCTCGACCTCGAAATCCGCGGTGCGGGCAATCTGCTGGGCGGTGAACAGAGCGGCAATATCGAGA
>CADEEX010000077.1:9184-13783 GCA_902826465.1 uncultured Acidobacteriota bacterium | reverse complement strand
ACCGTCTGTGCCGCAGTACTGCACTTGGTGCTCCGGCGAGGGTAACGGCCGCCGCAATCCACGCGAGTTCGCTCGTGCTCGTCGTCACCGCGTCACGGGCGACCCGCGCCGACTTCTCGTAGTCGAGCGCATCCTCAGGGTTCATCATTTCCCGACTGAGGATCGTGGTGCGCTGCAGGCCGTAGGCGGTCATCGAACTCATGCTGACGCTCATGCCGATGAGACGCAGGATGATCACCAGCGACGAGGCCATCCCGCGTTCCTGCTCGCCGACGCCATTGATGACGGCCGTGCCGATGGGCGCAATCGTCAGCCCGATCCCGATACCGGCCAGAGCGAGCCCGGTCGCCATGAAGCTGATACTGCCTGCGTCAGGTGAGGCGGTCCCCTGTCCCAGGTGGTCGAAGAAGGCGACCGCCTGCGCGGCCATCTCGACTTTCCACAGGCTCATCATCCAGAAGCCGACGACGGCGACGGCGAGACCAATGACCACTGCGGTGCGATAGCCGAAGCGCTGAGAGAGCCAGCCACCGGGAATGGCGGCAAAGGCCATCGGCACCGTAAACGCGCACAACAGATAGCCGGTGACGAGCGCCGCTTTCATCGTGTCTGCAGCGCCGGCGACGTTGATGAAAATCGGCACGCTGACGAGCGCCACCATGATGCAGAAGCCGACGAGCAGGTTGACGCCGCTCGCCGCCGACACATTGCGGGACGAGAAGATGCGGAGATCGAGAATGGGATACGACGCGCGCCGCTGCCACAAGAGAAAGATCGCGAGCGCTGCGGCCGCCGCCACGACCCAGTAGAGGCGATACGGGTTCGATGACGCGGCCGATCCGTCGAGATCCATTTCCGGCGAGCCGAGGCCGATGTTGAGCAGGAGCAGCGCCGCGCCGATGAGCGTCACGCCCATCCAGTCGATGCCGCCTTTCACGTGCATGCGCGGCAGGCCGGCTAATCCCCACCAGGTGATGCCGAAGATCACGAACACCACCGGAAGGTTGATCCAGAACAGGTATGGCCAGGTCATGAACTGCACCATGATCCCGCCATAGAGATGGCCGAGCACCCAGCCGGCGGTATCGACGGCGCCGACGATCCCGAGCGGCAACGCCCGTCGTTCGGGCGGAAACAGGTCGGCCACAAGCGCCATGCTCACCGGCACCATCGCGCCCGCCCCGAAGGCCTGCACCACGCGGCCGGCAATGAGTGCGTAGAGTGCGGCGAACCCTGACTGCGTGTCTGCGTGAAGGCCTTCCATCACGCGAAGTGCAAGCGTGGCGGGCCATCCGGGAGACGCCGCCACAAGCCAGGAGCCGACGAAGAAGATCGCCAGACAGGCGAGGTACACAATCCTGCGGCCGGCGATGTCAGACACCTTCCCCATGAAGGTCATGCTGATCGCGTAGGACACGAAGTAGCCGGTGACGACCCATCCGGCCACGTCGAGACTCTGGATCTCGATCGTCATCGACCGAATGACTTCCGGCAGCACCGCCGAGACGATGGTGAGGTCGAGAGCGCCGATGAAGACGGGAAGGCAGACGAGCGCGAGGATCAGCCGCGGGTGCTGCTGCGCACGAGACATTCAGCCCTAGGGCCTGGCCGGTGGGGGTGGCGGCAGCCGCGGGGTGGGAATGTCGACCGGCTCGTTGATGCCGGCGAGTTCGATCAGCCAGCCACTGCCGTCCGGCTCCGCGACATGCAGTTGCGCAGGGTTGGCAGACGGCTCGTCGATCCAGAGGTCGACCGGGTACATCAGTTCAGGCTTCAGTGTGGCGCCGATCAAGGGATTCAATCGTTCACCGCTCACTTCGCCCTTGAGGTGCAGGCTGGCGCGGTTCTGGATCGTCTCCTTGCCCACCACCTGGCTCTTCTGTACCGCGGTCCTGAGGATGTCCGGAATACCCGTTGTCGCAAACAGCACCGAGCCGTTGAAGTTGGCGTCGGCCGGAATCTTCGCGAACTGCCGGGTGAGCGGATTCGACTGGAACGTGCCTTCCGGCACCCACACGCGCGTCATCTGCACGATGGTGCCGTTTCTCAACGACACCTTGACGTTGCACGAGACGCGGTCTGGCGCGGCATACACGCAGTCGGCGCCGGTGAAGGTGACGCCGTTCTTTTCGTCCAGAAACGCCGGCGTGCCTTCGCGTTTCAGTGCGAAGCGCGTGCTCTTGAGCGCGGCGATGGCGTCGGCGGTTCTGTTGAGGAAGGCCTGGGCACTACCCTGCGCGACCCTGGGCTGCTGCGCAGCCAGCAGTGCACTGGAGGCACATCCCGCGACAAGGGCGCTGGCCAGCAACCGGCGACGCATGCCTACGGTCAACGAACCGCTTTCCAGTCGGCCTCGCCAAGGCCGGCGATGGCGGCTTTGCCGGTTAGCGCTTGATCCTTGAGTTCGCCCGTCATTGTCACGCTCATCGGGCCCTGCGGTGTTTCAGTCGTGAATTCGAGGTTGAGCGCCGACCCCGCGAACGTGCCCTTCACGGGAACCTCGCCGAGCATGCTGACGAACGTCCCGGTGACCGCTTCACCGGTCTGCGTCAGGTTGGCGGTCAGCGGAAAGTCGCCGACGCCGGTCAGCGTCAGCGTGACGTTCCACTTCCCGGCCACGCCCGTCGGCGCGACCGCGGGAGCGGCTGGTGCGGCCGCCGCCGCGCCCGCAGCCGCCGCGCGCTTGCCCGAAAACGGCGCTTCACCGAAGTCGCCCATCTTCACCGTGCCGCTGATGGCGTCACCGACGACCTTGCCGTTGATGCCCAGCAGGAGCGACATCCCCTGAATCTCGAGGTTGCCACTCATCTGGATGGTGTCGGCGGTGGCCGTCCCCGTGATCGGCATGGTGCCGATGGCGCTGGCCAGGGTGCCATCCGCCTTGTCGCCTGCGACCGTAACGGTGAGGGTGACGGTATTGGCGCCCTGAGGCGTTTCAAGCACCACCTCCCAGGTACCAGCGGGCGTGCTCTGCGCGAAGAGGGGGGTTGCGAGTCCGGTCAGAAGGGCGGCGGCGAGAAGGCTGGCCTTACCAAAGTTCATAGATTGCTCCCGCAGATTGAGGCGAAGAGAATAGCATGCATATATGAGATTGCTGTGCCTGGGCGGCGTTGCCGCCATTATGCTGTCGTCCGCGCTTGTGCTGCAGGCTCAACAAGCGGGCGCCGGGACGACGCCCGAGCGTGATTTTCTGAGCCGTGTCCGCCGTCTCACCGTCGAAGGACGTCGCGCCGGAGAGGGCTACTGGTCGCCCGACAGCAAGCGGCTCGTGTTTCAGAGCGAGCGGGAACCCGGCAACCCGTTCTATCAGATCTACACGCTCGACCTCACGAGCGGCGACGTGAAGCGCGTCTCACCCGGCCTGGGCAAGACCACCTGCGCGTTCATCCGACCGAACAGCGACGAAATCGAGTTCGCGTCGACCCATCACGATCCGAAGTCGAAGCAGTACCAGGACGAAGAACTGGCGTTCCGCGCCTCAGGGAAAGAGCGGCGCTACTCCTGGGACTACGACCCCGAGATGGACATCTACGCCTACAGCGAAAAGACCGGCGCGATGAAACGGCTCACCACCGCGCGCGGCTACGATGCGGAAGGCAGCTACTCGCCGGACGGGCAATGGATCGCGTTCGCCTCGATGCGCTCGGGATACGACCACACGTTGAACGCGACCGAAGCAAAAGCGTTGCAGGAGAACCCGAGCAACTTTGCCGACATTTTCATCATGAAGGCCGACGGCTCAGGGCAGAAGCGCCTGACGACGAGCTGGGGCTACGACGGCGGACCGTTCTTCACGCACGACAGTCAGCGCATCGTCTGGCGGCGCTTCGACGAGATGGGACTCATCGCCGATGTCTGGACGATGAAGCTCGATGGCACCGATCAGCGGCAGATCACCGATTTCGGTTCAATGAGCTGGGCGCCCTACGAACACCCCTCGGGCGAGTATTTCCTGTTCGCGTCGAACAAGCTCGGATTCGAGAACTTCGAAGTGTTCATGGTCGATGCGAAGGGCGAGAAAGAGCCGGTGCGCGTCACCTACTCCGCCGGTTTTGATGGCCTGCCTGTGCCGTCGCCCGACGGACGCCAGCTGGCGTGGACCTCGAGCCGAGCCGGTGGCAGCGAAGGACAGCTCTACCTCGCGCAGTGGAACCATGAGAAAGCGCTCGAGGCGCTCCGCAACGCACCGGCGAAAACGCCGAGCAAGAAGAAGCCATGAACAAGAGCACGCTTGCCGCATTCGTTGCGGCCTCTTTGTCGGTCGCGACGGCGCACGCGCAGAGCACTGCTGCGGTCGGCAGCAGAACCCGCGCCCACGTCGAAACTCTTGCCTCGGAACGCCTCGAAGGGCGCCAGACCGGCTCCACCGGCGAGAAGCTCGCGGCCGAGTACATCTCCGATCAGTTGCGGCGTCTCGGCGCCCGGCCGCTGCCGGGGCGTTCGGACTTCCTGATCCCCTTCGAATTCACCGCCGGTTCGCGCGATGGCGGCTCGACCACCGCGGTGAAGGACACACGCGCGAACACTGCGCGCGCCTTCGATCAGCGACGCGACGTGCAGGCGCTGTCGTTCTCCGACAACGGCGACATCAGTGACCTC
>CADEEX010000077.1:0-9174 GCA_902826465.1 uncultured Acidobacteriota bacterium | reverse complement strand
CGTCTTCGCCGGGTACGGCGTCGTGGTGCCGGAGTCGCAGAACTTCGGTTACGACAGTTACGCGACGCTCGACGTGAAGGACAAAGTGGTGGTCGTGCTCCGCTACTTCCCGGAGGATGCGGACGCACAGACCAAGGGCATCCTCGCGAGGTATTCAGACCTTCGTTACAAGGCGATGGCGGCGCGCCAGCGTGGCGCCAAAGCGATGCTGGTGGTGTCGGGACCGAACTCGCCGAACGCCGGCGAGACGATCCCGATGTCGTTCGACACGGCGCTGGCCGGATCCGGCATCGTCGCCGCGAGCATCAGCGGTGCGGTGGCCGAGTCGCTGTTCGCCACGCTCGGCGATCCGGCCAAGACGTTGGCGACGGCGCAGAAATCGCTCGACTCCGCCAACCCGCACGTCGCTGGCTCTGCCCTGCCGAATGCATCGCTCACCATCCATACCGACGTGGTGCGTGAACGCCGCACCGGACACAACGTCGTCGGCTATTTGCCCGCGACGGTGGCACTCGCCGGCCCGAAGCCCTGGGTGGCGCTCGGTGCGCACTACGATCACCTCGGGCACGGCGAGAACGGCAACACGCTCGCCGACAAGAGCGAAGCCAACAAGGTGCATTACGGCGCCGACGACAACGCGTCTGGCAGCGCGGCGGTTCTGGCGGTGGCGCAGACGCTCGCCGCTGAACCTCGCAGCCGTCACGTGCTGCTCGACTTCTGGTCGGGTGAAGAGCTCGGACTGATCGGGTCGAATGCCTTCGTCAATGCGCCACCGGTGCCGCTCGATCAGATGGCCGCCTACCTGAACTTCGACATGGTCGGCCGCCTGCACGACAACAAGCTGACAGTGCAGGCCACGGGAAGCAGCGAGGTGTGGGGGCGCGTCATCGAGCAGGCCAACGTCGCCGCCGGCTTCGACCTGTCGATTCAGCAGGATCCGTATCAACCAACCGACGTCGCCAGCTTCAATCAAGGGGGCGTGCCGTGCCTCAACTTCTTTACCGGCACGCACACCGACTATCACCGGCCGTCGGACACCGCCGACAAGATCGATTACGAAGGCCTGGATCGGATCGTCGACTTCGCTGCGGCGATTGTGCGCCGCGTCATGCGCACGGCCGAAGCACCGACGTTCACCAAGGTGCAGCAGCAGACCGAAGGCGCCGGCCGTGCAGGCGTACGCGTCTACACGGGAACCATTCCCGACTATTCCACCGAGGTGAAGGGGCTGCTCTTGAGCGGAGTGATTGGTGGCGGCCCGGCCGAAGCGGCGGGATTAGCCAAGGGCGACATCGTGGTGGAAATCGCCGGTCAGACGATTGCCAACATCTACGATTACACCTATGCGCTGGAAGTGTTGAAGATTGGCGAACCCGCGAAGGTTGTCTACCAGCGCAACGGAGAGCGTCGGGAAACGATGCTGACGCCTGGCGCGAGGAAGTAGCGGGTCGAAGGAGCGTTCGCTCCTCCGACCAACGACTGTCGACGTTCGACTATGAAGACTATTCCGGTCTGACGTTTCCAGCGCGTGGACCCTTCGCCGACTGCTCCTCATCGAAGCTGACGCGCTGGCCCTCGGTCAGGGAATCAAAACTTCCCTGCACGGCGCTGCGGTGGAAAAACAGTTCCTGGCCGCTGCTATCGCGGATAAAACCGAACCCTTTGTCACGCTGGATACGCTTGATTGTGCCGCTGCTCATCCGAGACTCCTTCCCGTCGCGACCGCTCGTGTGCGGCACGCGTGTCCAGAGACTGGACCGTACTACTATACAACGCTATGTCGTTTCGTCTAGGGGTCGATTGAAGCTCGGCTGAGTCTTCCGGCCACCGCCACCCCCGCCGACCCTTTGCGTCCGGCCGCTACGACGGCCGGACGGTGACGAAGCTCTCGCGTCCGTCGCGGCTCACGAGCAGCAGCGCCGGCTTGTCGGCCCCCTTGCGGATGGCGTTTCTCAGTTCGTCGACGGTATGCACCGACTGCCGGTTGACCTCGACGATAACGTCGCCCGCCTGGATGCCGGCGTCGGCCGCGCGCCCCTCAGGGTTGACGTCCTGCACGAGGATGCCGCGCGTGTCTCGAGGCATCCCGGCCCGCTCGGCCAGTTGCGGCGTGAGCGGGGCCACAGACACACCAAGCGCCGCCTTGTCGTCCGAGGCCGCGTCGTCGGCGTTCCGCGCCTGCTTCGACACTTCGGCTTCGTCGAGCTTCACGCTGAGGGTCTTCTCGCTGCCGTCCCTGATGATGCCGAGGGCGGCGGTGGCGCCAGGCGCCATGTCGGCCACACGATTACGCAGGCTGTTGAAATCCTGCACCGGCTGACCGTTGAACGAGGTGATGACGTCGCCGCGCTTGACGCCGGCACGCTCGGCCGCACTGCCCTCCCCCACGGAACTGACGATAGCGCCGGAGACGTTCTTCAGTCCGAGGCTTTCGGCCATGTCCGAGGTGACCGGTTGGACACTCACGCCAAGCTGGGCGCGGCGGACGCGACCGTCCTTCTTCAGGTCGTCCATGACGTGCCGTGCCATGTTGGCCGGAATCGCGAAACCGATGCCGATGTTGCCGTCAGACGACGACACGATTTGCGAGTTGATGCCGACGAGCTCTCCTCGGAGGTTCACGAGCGCCCCGCCGGAATTCCCGTGGTTGATCGGCGCGTCTGTCTGCAGGAAGTCTTCGTAGCTGCCGTCGCCTGCCGACGTCGAACGTCCCTTCGCGCTGATGATGCCCATCGTCACGGTCTGACCGACACCCAACGGGTTGCCGACCGCGAGCACGACGTCGCCCACTTCCACGGCGTTCGAATCACCAATCTTCACGGTGGGAAGGCCGGTCGATTCCACCTTCAAGACTGCCAGGTCGCTCGGCTTGTCGGCGCCGACGAGCGTGGCCTTGAAGCCACGGCCGTCGGTGAACTCGACGCGGATATCATCCGCGTTGTCGATGACATGGTTGTTCGTCAGGATGTAGCCATCAGCGCTGACCACCACGCCAGACCCCATCGCCCGCTGCTTGAAGGCGCGTGGTGCGCGGCGCTGTGGTTGCTGCCCTGGGCTGAACTGGGGGCCAAAGAAGCGGCGGAACATCTCCTGATCGTCGTCGCCGAACCCCGTGGGAGCGACTCGAGCGCGTCCTTCGGTGCGAATCGTCACGACGGCGGGCGTCACCAGCTTGACCACGTCGGCATACGACTCGCGGCCGCCAACGGCGGCGCGTGACACGGCGGGTGCGGCCTGAGCCTCTACGGCTGCGACAGGCGTCGTTGGTTCGGCCGCGATGCCGTGCCACGTGGCACCACCGCCGACCAGCAGCCCCACGGCGGCAACGGCCCCAAGGGCCCTCAGGCTGGACATCGAACGAATGGTTTTCATGATTTCTATCCTCTCTGCGTTATCTGGCTGCGGCCGGCCCGTTGTGGGCGATCCCGGCCCGCGCCTCTGAATCGATTAGACGGCAGAGAGGCTGTCGCGGACGTTGCCGCGACATTACATCTGTGAAAGGCGCGGGAGCGAGACCGTGAACGTGGACCCTCGACCGACACTGCTGTCGGCCTCAACCCGTCCACCGTGCGCCTCGACGATGGCCTTGACCAGACTCAGGCCAAGACCCAGTCCACGCGCGCTGCGCGCGGCATCGCCGCGAAACAACCGGTCCCACACATGGGGAAGTTCCGACGCCGGAATCCCGCTTCCGGTGTCGCGCACGCGCATCACGCCGAACGATCCAACGACGTCGACCTCCACGGTCACCGTGCCTCCGGCCGGCGTGTACTTCACCGCGTTGTCGATCAGGTTCGCGGCCACCTGCTCGAGCCGCACCCGGTCGGCGCTGACCGTCGGGTCGTGTCGGAGATCGACGTTGAACGCCAGGTGCCTGGCCTCGGCGACCTCGCGGTACAAGTCGGCCGCCCGGAGCACGATCTCTGACAACGGCAGGGTGCTCCGGTTGAGCGGCATGGCGCCGCTCTCCGCCTCCGAGATGTCCATCAGCGTGTTGAGCATGGTCAGCACGTGGTCGGTCTCTTCGATGCAATCGGCCAGGGCCTCGCGATAGCGCGCCACGTCGGCAGGGGCGGCCAGCGCCGTCTCGGCGACCCCTCGCACCCGTGTCAACGGCGTGCGCAGGTCGTGGGCCACGTTGTCGAGGGCACCGCGCATGCCAGCCACCAGCCCCTCCACACGGTCCAGCATCACGTTGAACAACCGCGTCAGTTCGTCGAGCGCATCGTCGCTCGGCCCGACCGGTACGCGGTCGCGCGTCTGCCCCGTCGCGATAATCTTCCGGACGGCGGTCGTCAGCCGACGGATCGGCTGCAGCGCGGCCTCCGTCGCAATCCAGCCGCCGGTCAAGGCGATGACCACAATCGACAGCGTCACAATGCCGAGGGTGACGCGGAACCTGGCGAGGATGTCACGGCGCGCTTCAGTACTCTTGCCCACCTGCATCACCGTGCCGTCGCGGAGCCTGATCGATGCGGTTTCGAGCGCGCGCACGTCCCACTCGTCGCGATCGCTCATCACAATCGCTTCGGATCCGCCGTCGATCACGCGGACGAACAGCCGTTCCGCTGCGGTGCGCTGCTCCGCCTGGACGGTGGACGCCAACGCGCGCAGGCCCCCTTGCGCGTAAATCGTCGCGTATTCGCCAAGCTTGATCTGAATGATCTGCTGATCGCGCTGGCGCAGCGACGCGGACGTCAGGAAGTAGGTGAGCAGGACGATCGCCAGCGACCCCGCGACGAAGAGGGACGCGTACCAGAGCGTCAGAAACAGCGGCGGCCGACTGGCGCTAGCCGAGGACATAGCCCACGCCCCGCACCGTCTGCAGCAGCTTCTTCTCGAAGGGGCGATCGATACGATCGCGCAAACGGCTGACCAGCACGTCGACGATGTTGGTCTGCGGATCGAAGTTGTAGTCCCAGACGTGCGACAGGATCATCGTCTTCGACACGACCTTGCCGGCATTGCGCATCAGATACTCGAGCAGCGCGAACTCGCGCGGGCGAAGCTCGATCGCCTGTCCGCCACGCTCGACCCGGCGCGTCAGCAGATCGAGCGTCATGTCGGCCACTGACAGCGACGTCGGCTCCTGCGCCCGCGTCGACCGCCTGACGAGCGCCTGCACCCGGGCCAGAAGCTCGGCAAAGGCGAACGGCTTGGTCAGGTAGTCGTCGCCACCGGCCTGCAGCCCCTTGACACGATCGTCGACCGACCGGCGGGCACTGAGGATGAGCACCGGCGTGGCACGACCGCGGCGGCGAAGCTCGTCGATCACGCTCAGGCCATCGCGACGCGGCAGCATGACGTCGACGACGGCCACGTCGGGCTCGACGTCGAGTGCCATCGCCAGCCCTTCCTCGCCATCGGCGGCCACGTCGACCGCGAAGCCGGCCTCGCGCAGCCCGCGCGCGACAAAGTCGGCAATCGCCCGATCGTCCTCAACGATGAGTGCCCGCACGTTATCTGGCGTGCGTGCCCGCAGGCGCCGCCCGCAGGTACTGTTCCGGCCAGCTGATCTCGCGCTTCAGCTCGCGGGCCGCGCGAAGCGGCCAGTACGGATCGCGGAGCATCTCGCGCGCCAGCAACACGCAGTCGGCCTTGCCGCTGGCCACGATCTCGTTGGCTTGTGCGGGTGTGGTAATCAACCCAACCGCGCCGGTCGCGATCTGCGCGCCGCGCTTGATCTGTTCGGCAAACGCCACCTGATAGCCGGGGCCAATCGGAATCGTCGCGCCGTGTACGTTGCCTCCGGTCGAACAGTCAATCAGGTCGACGCCGTAGCCGCCCAGCCGACGCGCCAGTTCGACCGACGATTCAGGATCCCAGCCGCCGGGAGTCCAGTCGGTGGCCGACAGACGGACCAGCAACGGCGCATACTCGGGCCACACGGTTCTGACCGCGGTCACCACGTCGAGCAGGAGCCGAATCCGGTTCTCGAACGAGCCACCGTAGGCGTCGGTGCGATGGTTGCTCAGCGGCGACAGGAACTGATGCAGCAGGTAGCCGTGCGCCGCGTGAATCTCGACGATGTCGAAGCCCGCATGCATGGCCCGGCTGGCCGCCATCCGGAAGGCTTCAACCACCGCCTCAATGTCGCTCGCGGTCATCTCGCGCGGCAGCGGATAGGCGTCCGAGAACGCCGTGGCGCTCGGCGCAATGGGTTCCCAGCCACCCTGATCAAGCGGCACGGCACCGTGTTCGGGCAGACCCGGACGGTACGTGCTCGCCTTGCGGCCCGCATGCGCCAGCTGAATGCCGGTGGTGCTCCCCTCGCCTTTGAGAAACCGCACGATGCGGGCGAGCGCACCGATATGCGCGTCGGTCCAGATGCCAAGATCGTCTGCGCTGATCCGTCCTTCCGGCGTCACGGCAGTGGCCTCAGTCATCACCAGGCCAGCCCCGCCTACCGCACGACTGGCGAGGTGCACGAAGTGCCAGTCGTTGGCAAAGCCTTCCGTGCTCGAGTACTGGCACATGGGCGACACGACAATGCGATTGGGAATCGTCAGTTCGCGAAGGGTGAGCGGTTCGAAGAGACCGGGCATCTCTTCATTGTGCCAAACAACGAGGGTCGAGGGGCGAGGGCGAGGTTGGCGCCGTGCCGCAGCTGAACCGAGGGCGGCAGCCACCGCGTCATACTGGAGGCCGCAGGCCCTCCCACGTAGTACCCTGACTGCTTCTCCATGCCTCATTCGTCGCAGCCTCTGACCGAGAGAAAGGATTCGAGGTGAGATCCGTTCTGACTGTCGTGTTTCTCCTGGTGTCGACCGCCGTGCACGCCCAGCCGCGAGGCACGACGAGCATCGGCCCGTCGTTTTTTGGCGGCGTGCCCAGGGGCGAGGCAACCGCCACCCCCCTGTCCCTGACCATCGTCGATGCCATCAACCGCGGCCTCGAGAGCAACCTTGGGCTCCTGAATGCTGAAGAGCAGCTCGGCCGCGCGCAAGGGGCGCGCTGGCTGGCGCTGTCCGAGCTGTTGCCGAATGTCAGCGCACGAGTGGCCGAGACGCGTCAAAAAGTGAACCTCGCCGCCTTCGGGTTCCCGCTGCCTGACGGCGTGCCGTCACTGGTCGGTCCCTTCAATGTGTTCGACGCACGGGTCCACGTGACGCAATCGGTCTTCGACGTGCGGGCCATGAACAGCGCCAGGGCTGAACGGTTCAATGCCGCCGCCGCCACCTACAACATCAAGACGGCCCGCGACCTCGTGGTGCTCGTGGCCGCCAATGCGTACCTGCAGACGCTGGCGGCTTCCGCACGAAGCAGCGCGGCGACCGCGCAGATGGAGTCGGCGGACGCGGTGTTCCGGCAAACCTCGACGATGAAGGACAGCGGTCTGGTGGCCGGCATCGACGTCCTCCGCGCCGAAGTGCAGTTTGGCACCGCACGACAGCGCAACACCGCGGCGCGCAACGAGTTCGAAAAGGCGAAGCTACAGCTGGCGCGAATCATCGGGCTGCCGGTCGGTCAGGCGTTCACGCTGGTCGACGAGCTGCCGTTCGTCCCCGCACCGGAAATGACGATCGAGCAGGCTCTTGAACAGGCCTACCGCACACGACCCGACTACCTGGGCGCACTCGAACGCGTCAAGGCGGCCGAAGCGGAGAGGAGTGCGGTGGCCGGCGAGCGGCTGCCGCGCGTGGCCGTCAACGCGGATTACGGCGCGCTCGGGCTCACCCCGGGCGATGCGCGTGCCACCTACGCGGTGTCGGGTGCCGTGAACGTGCCGATCTTCAACGGCGGACGCACGCATGGCCGCCTCATCCAGGCCGATGCCGAACTGCGTGCCCGTCGCGCCGAGGCCGACGACCTGAAGACCGCGGTCTACTACGACGTCAGGAATGCGTTTCTCGACCTGCAGGCCACGAGCGAACAACTCGAGGTCGCGACGCGGGCGCGCACACTCTCCGCGCAGCAGCTCACTCAGGCGCGCGACCGCTTCGCGGCGGGCGTTGCCGCCAGTCTCGAAATCGTCCAGGCTCAGGAAGCGGTGGCAGAGTCGAGCGAGCAGTACATCTCGGCGCTCTACGGCTACAACGTCGCCAAGGCGCTCCTTGCGCGCGGATTGGGCGTGGCCGAGCAGGCGGCCCGTCAATATCTCGGAGGCGTTCGCTAATGGCGGATCCAGCAGAAAAGACTTCGTTCACCAGTTCCGGCGGATTCAAGGCCATCGTCCTGGTGGTGATCCTCGCCATCGGCGGCACGGCGGCCTGGGTCATGAGCACGCGCGGGCGCGAGTCGACCGACGATGCGCAGGTGGATGCGCATGTCACGCCAATCGCGTCGCGAATCGGCGGACACGTGTTGCGTGTCGCCGTGAACGACAACCAGGTGGTTGAGGCCGGTGCGGTCCTCGTCGAAATCGACCCGCGCGATTATCAGATTGCCGTCGACAAGGCGCGCGCCGAACTGGCTGACGCGGAGGCCACGGCCATCGCCGCGCAAAGCAACGTGCCGATCACCTCGACCACCGCCAGCAGCAATGTCAGCACGGCCCAGGGGTCGATTGATCAGGCGCGAAGCGGAACGGATCTGGCGGCCAGAGACATCGAGATGGCACAGGCACGGCTCGGTGCGGCGCAGGCACGCCTCCGCGAGTCGGAGGCGAACGCCACCAGGAGCAGCCGTGACGTCGAACGCCTGCGCGGACTGCTGGCGAAAGACGAGATCGCGCAGCAGCAGTTCGATGCCGCCACGGCCGCTGCCGACGTGGCGCGGGCCGGCGTCGATACCGCCAAAGCGCTCATCGCCGAGGCCGAAGCCGGCGTCCGCATGGCCGAGAGCCGCCGCGCGCAGGCGGCCACCTCGGAGCTGCAGGCACAGGCGTCACTCAGAAGCGCGCAGACCGGCCCTGAACAGGTGACCGCGATGCGTGCACGCGCATCATCAGCGCAGGCGCGCGTCGAACAGGCCCAGGCCACCCTGGCGCAGGCCGAGCTGAATCTTCAGTATGCGGTCGTGAAGGCACCGGTGCGGGGCGTGGTGTCGCGCAAGAGCGTCAACCAGGGGCAGGTGGTACAACCTGGCCAGCCCCTGCTGGCGATCGTGCAGACCGACGAGGTGTGGATTACGGCCAACTTCAAGGAAACCCAACTCGCCGAGATGAAGCCAGGCCAGAAGGTGACCCTCGACGTTGACGCCTACGGCGGACGCGAGTTCACCGGGCATGTGGAC
>CADEEX010000076.1 GCA_902826465.1 uncultured Acidobacteriota bacterium | reverse complement strand
ACCGGCGCCGTTGTAGGAGATGCCGGCCAGGCCCGCGGTGTGGTCGGGCGCGACCAGCTGCTGCTGCAGCAGCTGCCAGGCGAAGAAGTTGGCGGCGGCGATGGCCAGGCCGACGGCCAGGGCGAGCAGACCTTGCCGCAGGAACCGGATCGAGGCGGGCATGGGGCAGTCTCGGGCGTGGCGCACCGGTGCGCAGCCGGGCGGCTCAGTGCGGCGCCGGCCGCGGCCCGAAGCCACTGAGCAGGATGCTCGTCAGGTGGTGCAGTCCACCCAGCACCGCGCGGTCGGGCCACAGGCCGTCGGTGAAGCCCAGCGCCTTGAAGCGCTCGAGCAGTTCGCGGTCGCGGCTGACGATGTGCACCGGCACGTCCCAGGGCACACGCTCGCCGGTGATGTTGGCGGTGGGTTGGTGGTCTCCCAGCAGTACGTACACCGTGTCTCGCGGCTCCGGGCGCTCGAAGTGGCCGGCCAGCCAGCGGTAGACATAGTCGACGCAGGCCGCGTACTGCCGGCGCATGTCCAGCCAGTCCAGCGGCTGGCGCAACGCCGCCGACAGCGCCGGCTCGTCGAAGGGCGCATCGGTCGTCAGGCGCCGCCAGTCGGGCTGGTAGGGCGGGGCCGGGTGGAACGGGAAGTGCGAGGAGATGGTCGGGAAGAACAGCAGCCGCGGCGGGCCCTGCGCGGTGCGCGGATGCCGCTGCTCGTACAGGGCCAGCGCCGCCTGGTCGGGAATCTTCCAGAACGTGACCGGCGGACCCCGGTAGCCCAGGGCCGGGCCGTCGAGGTAGTGGTCGAAGCCGTAGTAGGCGCGTTCGGGCCAGGGCCAGGACACGGCGTGGTAGACACCGAAGGTCTGGTAGCCCGACTGCCGGAACAGGTGCAGCAGCGTCGGCCGCTGCGTGGTCATCAGCAGGTGGTGTCGCCGCGGGTCCGACAGGTCGACGCCCGACAGCAGCGACAGGTGCGCCAGGTCCGACGCGCCGCCGATGGTGGGCGAGCGGAAGAAGCCCGAGACCACCTGCCGCCCGCTGTCGGCCAGGGCATGCTGAAGCGCCCGGCGGCCGGCTTCGGTGGCGGCCCGCACATCGGCGTGGTCGTACAGCACCGCGCCGAACGATTCGAGGAAGACGATGGCCACGTCGCGCCGGCCCAGTCCTGCCAGAACGTCGGGGCCATGCTGGGCCTGCGCGTCTTCGATGGCCGTCAGCGGCGGCAGCGCGTAGGCCAGCCGCCCGGGCGCATGCGCATCCCACAGCAGCCCCAGTTGTCGTGCATAGGTGGGCAGCACGGCGTTCGCGACCCAGCGGCCGGTGCCGGGCACCTGGGCCACATGGGCCGCGGCCAGCAGTGCGGCACCGAAGCTCAGCAGCCAGGCGGGAAAGGACTGCAGTGTCCAGGGCACGACGGTGTGCAGCAGGCTGCGCAGGCACAGACGCACCAGCGTGAACAGCAGCCACGCACCGGCCGTCGCTGCAGCCAGCACCCCGGCCGACTGCCAGGCCGGGCGGTCCAGCGCCGACACCCACAGAAACCGTGGCAGCTGGGGCAGGTCCCAGTAGAGGTTGACCGGCCGGCCGAACAGGCTGGGGGCGGTGACGTCGGCGTAGCGGCCCAGCACCAGCAGGAGCCAGACGATCGTCAGCCCGCGTACCACTCCCCTCGGCGCGGGTCGGTCGTGTCGATGCAGCAGTGACAGGACCAGCGTGAGCATCGCGAGCTCGACGGAGAGATGCCCGAGCCAGCGGACACCGGGTGTTGGCCACCAGTTGAGAAAGGTGACCGACGCGTCGAGTACCACGAGTGAGGCGACGAGCCGCGTGATGGATCGTGTGCGCTCAGCCACGATGCCGCCAGAGCCAGAGGATGTCGACGCCAAAGGAGTAGGCCAGGGTGGCGAGCACGAACGCGCACCAGGCCGTGCTCAGCGGTGGCGTGAACAGCGGCAGCATGACCAGGCTGAGGCCGAGCACCTGCACGACGCAGATCGCCTTGCGGCGAACACTGGGCGGTTCCTGGCGACGCATCCACGGCAGCATCGCCATCGCCGCCACGAACAGATAACGCATCAGTCCGGCGAGCAGAATCCAGGGTCCCGCTTTTCCTGCGCGCCAGACCAGTGCCGAGAGCACGAGGATGAAGAACGCGTCGGTCTCCATGTCGAACCGTGCGCCGAATGCGCTCGCCGATCCGAAGCGTCGCGCGGCCTGACCATCGAGGCCGTCGAGCGCCGAGACGACGAGTCCGGTGGCGGCGATCGCCGTCATCGCCGTCGGCGTCATCGGCTCGCCGAGCAGTGCCGTCACGAGTGCGACAACGCCGACGCGCAGCGTCGTGATGCGATTGGCGAGGCCGAAGGTGGTGAACGGGTGCGAGTCGTGCAGATGACCGAGGGCGACCAGCATCATCAGTACGAAGAGGGCTGCCGCCTTCATGGGATAGCTGGCACCCCCTCCGAGCGACGGTCGAAGAATCGTGGCGGCGACGACCACCGCGGCGGCGCCCATCGTCATGGCGCGCGTCGCGCTGGCCCGTAGTGGCGGCGGTGGCATGCGCCAGGTGCCCGCCATCAGCGTGCGAGGGCGGCGCGCACGGCGGGCACCACCCGTGTTCCGAGCAGTTCGATCGCCCTCAGCGCCTTCGCGTGCGGCAGGGGACCGAGGCTGATCTGCATCATGAAGCGCGTGTATTTGAACAGCGAGTGCTCGTACAGCAGCTTGTCGATGATCTGCTGCGGGCTACCGACAACGAGCGCGGCCTGTGGGCCGCTCAGCTGATCGAACTCGCCGCGTCCCATGCCCGACCAGCCGCGTTCACGCCCGATGTCGTTCATGACGCTGGCGAATGCCGGGAAGTAGTCGTCACCGGCCTGCTGTGACGTGTCGGCCACGAAACCGGGCGAATTGATGCTGACCGGCAACGTTGCGACATCGTGGCCAGCCTCTTCAGCCGACACCCGGTACAGATGCGCGAACGGGACGAACCGATCCGGCGTGCCGCCGATGATGGCGATGGCCAGCGGAAGACCGAGCGTTCCGGCGCGTGCGGCCGACTGCGGCGTGCCGCCGACCGCGATCCAGACGGGCAACAGTTGCTGCAGCGGACGCGGATAGACGCCACGGTCCGTGATCGGCGGGCGAAAACGTCCGGACCAGGTGATGCGCTCATCGGCGCGCAGCCTGAGCAGCAGATCCAGCTTCTCGACGAAGAGCCGATCGTAGTCGGCGAGGTCGTAGCCGAACAGAGGGAACGACTCGGTGAACGACCCGCGACCGGCCATGATCTCGGCTCGGCCGTTCGACAGCAGATCGAGCGTTGAAAACTCCTGGAACACGCGCACGGGATCGTCGGAGCTGAGCACCGTCACGGCACTGGTCAGCCGAATCCGCCGCGTGCGCGCGGCGATTGCGGCGAGCACGACCGCGGGAGCTGATGCCAGAAAGTCGGGGCGGTGATGTTCGCCAACGCCGAACACGTCGAGGCCCACTTGCTCGGCCAGTTCCGCCTCTTCGATGAGGTGCTGCATCCGTACCCGTGGTGCCAGTGCCCGGCCGGTCGCCGGATCGGCACGGTGATCGACGAAGGTCAACACGCCGAATTCTGGCTTGGGTTGAGAGGATGACGACATTGGCAGAACGGTCAACTCCGCAGCTTGACACGTTGCCGAAAACGATCGCAAGGCCCGGCCGGGGCGAATCGGCGGCTACAATTGACGCATGCGAATCAGTCCGGCGCTCGCGCTGAGCGTCGTTCTTGTCACGGTCGCGGTGGAGGCGCAATCGCCCGCGCCCGTCAATCGGACGCTGACCGCGGTGCCTGGGATCAAGGTGGGTCATGTCACCCTGTCGTCGCGGCCGACCGGCTGCACCGTGATCCTCGCCGAAGGCGGAGTGACGGCCGGCGTCGACGTTCGCGGTGCCGCGCCTGCGACCCGCGAAACCGATCTGCTTTCTCCCGTCGATATCGTGCAGCAGATTCACGCCGTGGTCCTGTCAGGCGGCAGCGCCTTTGGCCTCGATGCCGCGAGTGGCGTGATGCAGTTCCTCGAAGAGAAGGGCATCGGCTTTCAGTTTGGCTCTGCACGCGTGCCGACCGTGCCCGCGGCCTCGCTCTTCGACTTGCCGATGGGCGACCCGAAGATTCGTCCGACCGCCGACTGCGGCTACGCCGCCGCGAAAGCGGCGACGACCAATCCGGTGGTCGAAGGCAGCGTCGGCGCGGGCGCCGGCGCCACGGTGGGTAAGATGGCCGGGCGCGAGCGCGCCACCAAAGGCGGCATTGGCAGCGCCGCCATTACCACGCCGGACGGTCTGATTGTGTCGGCGCTGATGGCCGTCAACGCGGCGGGAGACATCGTCGATCCAGCGACCGGTCGCGTGATCGCCGGCGCACGCGCAGACGACAATTCGTTTCTGGATGCGCGCAAGCTCCTGCGTCTGGGTCCTGGCACGCCGGCACAGCCGCGAGAACACACGACGCTTGGCGTGGTGGCAACAAACGCACTGCTGACCAAGACGCAGGCAACGCGTGTCGCGCAGATGGCGCACGACGGCATTGCCCGGGCGGTGTATCCGAGCCACACCAACACTGATGGCGACACGATTTTTGCCCTGGCCACCGGCGCCAACAGCCAGGTCACCGACGGCAGCCGGGTCGGAGCCCTGGCCGCAGAGGTCGTCGCCGAAGCCATTGTCCGCGCGGTGCAGCAGGCCACGGGCGTGCTCAATGTTCCGGCCATCCGCGATCTCAAGCGCTAGCCGCCGCCTCCGCTTGTGAACCTCCACATCGTCATCCTGGTCGCGTATGCGCTGGCGATGATCGTCATCGGCCTCGTGCTCGGTCGGGCGGTCAAGGGCTCGAGCGGATTCTTCGTGGCCAACCGCCAGCTCGGACCTGGGCTGCTCGCGTCAACGCTCCTGGCCGCCAACATCGGCGCCGGTTCCACGGTCGGGGCCACCGGGATCGGCTACACCTCGGGCGTGGCCGCGTGGTGGTGGGTCGGATCGGCCGGACTCGGGTCCATCGCTCTGGCGTTCTGGATCGGCCCCGCGATGCGCCGCGTCGCCGCGCGGCACGACCTCAAGACCGTGGGCGACTATCTGGAGTTTCGCTACAGCGCCAGCGTCCGTGGACTGGTCTCGCTGTTGTTGTGGGTGGGTTCAATCTTCATTCTGGCTGCGCAGATCTTCGCGATGGGTACCATTCTCGACGCGGTGGCGCATATTCCGACCGCGCTCGGGTGCCTGATCGGCGGACTGGTCATCACCGTGTATTTCGCGGCAGGTGGGCTTGCCACGGCCGCTCGAGTCAACGTATTGCAACTGGCGGTCAAACTCGGCGGATTTGCGATCGCGGTGCCGTTGGCTGTGGCCTCGGTGGGGGGGTGGGACGTGCTCTCACGCGTCACGAGCGCCGACCCGGGCTACTGGTCGTTCTGGCGCGTCGGTCCTCCGGGACTGATGTACCTGGCGCTGTTCACGCCCCCATTCATCGTGTCGCCAGGGTTGCTGCAGAAGGTGTTCGGCGCACGCGACGATCGCGCAGTCCGGATCGGCGTCGGCATCAATGCCATGGGACTGTTGGTCTTCGCCGCTGTCCCTGCCATCCTCGGTGTCGTGGCGCGCAGTCGATTTCCGGATCTCGCGGTACCTGAAACCGCGTTGGCGATGGTTCTCGTGTACGTGCTGCCGCCGCTGCTTGGAGCGGTGGGCCTTGCGGCGGTGTTCTCGGCGGAAATCAGCGCGGCGGATGCAAGCCTGTTCATGTTGACGACATCGCTGTCACAGGATCTCTACAAACGATTTCTCAACCCGACCGCGAGCGACCGGCGCGTCTTGTTCGTCGCCAGGGCGACGACGGTTGTGGCCGCCAGCCTGGGTGTCATGCTGGCGATTGTGCTCGGCAGCGTCGTGAACGCACTCAGCATCTTCTATACCCTTCTCGGTGTCAGCCTGTTTGTGCCGATCATTGCGGGCCTGTATATGCCGAGTGCGTCAACGGCGGACGTGACGGCGTCGATCGTGTGCGGTGTCCTGGCGGCTCTCGCGATACAGTTTGGGAGCGAACAGCATCTGCTGGCCGGTATGACGCCGGCGCTGGCCGGCCTGCTGTCGGCCGCACTCGCGTTCCTGGTCGCGCATGCGCTCGGGTCGCGCGGGCGAGACGCCGCGCGCCGTCCGACGACGTGAGGAGATGACGCTGTCTACTGTGCAGAGCCACGACGCGAGCAGTTTCTGGGTCTCGGCGCCAGGCGTCGGCGAAATTCGACGAGAGCGGTTCGACGCGCATCGCGGCGACGAGGTCGTCGTGCGCGCGCGATTCAGCGGCATCAGCCGCGGCACCGAATCGCTCGTGTTCAACGGTCGCGTGCCGGTCAGCGAGTATCAGCGCATGCGGGCACCGTTCCAGTCGGGTGAATTCCCTGCGCCGGTGAAGTACGGCTACGCCAGTGTCGGCGAGGTCGAGCAGGGGCCGCTCGATCTCATCGGGCGCTCCGTGTTCTCGCTGTTCCCTCACCAGACCCGCTATGTCGTGCCCGTAGATGCCGTCCACGTACTGCCCGCCGACGTGCCGCCGGCGCGCGCCGTGCTCGCGGCCAACATGGAGACGGCGCTCAACGGCGTGTGGGATGCGCGGCCGCACGTGGGCGACCGCGTGGCGGTGGTCGGCGCCGGTACGGTGGGTTGCCTCACGGCCTGGGTGGCGAAGCGGGCCGGGTGCGACGTGCAGCTCGTTGACCTCAATCCGGCGCGCAGCGTGACGGCGCTTTCACTCGGGCTCCCGTTCGCCCTTCCGGCCGATGCCAGCCGAGACGCCGACGTCGCAATACATGCGAGCGGATCGCCGGCGGGGCTCGACCTGTGCTGCCGTCTCGCCGGCTTCGAAACCACAATCGTTGAACTGAGCTGGTATGGCGACACGATGGTGCCGTTGCCACTCGGTGAGGCCTTCCACGTGCAGCGCCTGACGTTGAAGTCGTCGCAGGTGGGACATGTTGCCGCTTCGCAGCGGGCGCGGTGGAGCTATCGCCGCCGCATGCAGCTGGCGCTGTCGATGCTCGCCGATTCCGCACTCGACGCGCTGATCACGGGCGAAAGCGCTTTCGATGATCTGCCGACCGTGATGGCGCAACTGAGTGCATCACCCGGAAACACGCTGTGCCACCGTATCCGGTACTAAACCAGGAACCCAGGAACCAGGAACCCAGGAACCCGAGAAAATGTATACCGTCTGCGTTCGTGACCACCTGATGATTGCCCACAGCTTCCGCGGCGAGGTCTTCGGACCTGCCCAGAAGTTGCACGGCGCCACCTACGTCGTCGACGTGGAGCTGTCGCGCAAGGATCTGGACCCCGATGGCATCGTGGTTGATATTGGCCGTGCGTCAGACGAGTTGAAGGCCGTGATTGCGTCCCTGAACTTCCGTAACCTCGACGACGACCCGAGATTCGCGGGCAGGAACTCGACGACGGAAGTGGTGGCGCGAACCATCTTCGACGCCATGGCCGCGGCGATCGCCAGCGGGGCGCTCGGCGCCAACGCACACGGCCTGTCGCGCATGCGCGTGGTGCTGCACGAGTCGCACGTCGCCTGGGCCGCCTATGAGGGTGCACTACCGTAGCTGACTCCAGCACCCGAACGTCAGCACCCAGGCACCGAAGCACCGAAGCACCGAAGCACCGAAGCACCGTGTCTCTCTCTCTGGCCTTTCTGATCCCCGGCGATCTCGACAGCCGTACTGGTGGCTACGGTTACGACCGGCGCATCGCGAGCGAGCTCAGAACGCTTGGGTGGCACGTTGACGTGCACAGGCTCGACGATAGTTATCCGCAGCCGACGGTCGACGCCCGTCGCCACTCAGCGAACGTGCTGGCGCGCTTGCCCAGCCATCAGCTGACGCTTGTCGATGGCCTGGCGTTTGGCGCCATGGCCGACGAAGCCGAACGCGAACAGCATCGCCTGCCACTGGTGGCGCTCGTGCATCACCCGCTCGCGCTTGAGACCGGCATCGACGCCGAGCGGGCGCGAACGCTCGAGATCAGTGAACGCCGGGCACTCGCGTGTGCGCGTCTCACCTTCGTGACCAGCCGTGCCACGGTCCGGTCACTCGCCTCCTACGGTGTGTCGCGCGACCGCATCGTGGTGGTCGAACCCGGGACTGATCGTGGACCGCTCGCCGAAGGAGCCGCAGACGACTCGTTCAACCTGCTCTGTGTGGCGTCGGTGACGCCGAGGAAAGGCTACGAGACGCTCGTGCAGGCGCTGGCCCGGCTGACGGACCTGTCCTGGCAACTCACGTGCGTCGGCAGTCTCGAGCGGGCGCCTGACACTGCGGCTCGCGTCAGAGACGCGGTTGACGCGGCCGGGCTGAGCGCTCGCGTGACGTTCCTCGGAGAGCTTGGCGAGGCCGCAGTCGCCTCGTGCTATGCGTCCGCCGATCTCTTCGTGCTCCCGACCTTTCATGAAGGCTACGGCATGGTCGTCGCAGAGGCGATCGCGAGAGGGATCCCGGTGGTGAGCACTGCGACCGGCGCCATCCCAGAACTTGTGGGCGACGAGGCGGGACTGCTGGTGCCGGCGGCAGACGTTGACGCACTGGCCGCGGCGCTCCGCCGGGTGATGACGGATGCGATGCTGTTGACGAGCGTGAAGGAAGGTGCGAGGCGGCGGCGTGACACGTTGCCGTCGTGGCGTGACGCGGCGACCAGGATGGCCGCCGCGCTTGCCGATGTGAGGGGCTGAAGCGCGTCCGGCTCATGCCGGACGTGCCGTGCTACGACTTGGCGGCCGAGAAGCCGTCGATGTGCACTTCGAGCTGGTGGTTCACGCGAATACCGTAAATGCCATCGGTCTTCGCGAGCATGCCGCTCTTCGGTGCTGAATGCACGACCGTGCCGTTCACCACGAAATCAACCTTGCTCGCCGAGACGCGAACCTCGAGGGCGTTGGTCGACTTACCGTCGGCGCCCGGCTTGTTGATCGCCGCGCTCGCGGCCTTGGGCGCCACGTCGTGCGTGGTGGCGTCACCCTGCCGATGTTTCACGAGCCAGGTGCCATCCTGCGCCACGAGGAAGTAGACATACTCCTGCGACGCCCCTTCGAGCCCACTGCCGCCGAACACGATGCCGTAGTAGTTGGTGTGCCCGCTCGGCTTCACGAGGTTGAAGGTGCCCTTCACCGTGTAGTTGCCCGACTGGGTGTTGGCGGGGTTCCAATAGACCGCTGCCTGTGGGTTGGTGGCGTGGAAGCCGCCGCCCATCGTGACGAACTTGATGGTGCCGGCCGCGTCAGGGTCGGCAGCCGAGGTGCTGCGGTCGGCGCGCAGCTTCCATCCGGCGGGTGCCTGCGCGGCGAGTGGCGCGGCCATGACCACTGCAAGCAATGAAGCTGTAAGAATCCGTCTCATGTGATGTGTCCCTCTTTCCCCTGCACATCGTTGCGGCAGGAGGCATTTCATTATGAACTTATTACGGAGTGCTGCCGACTCATTTCTCCACGACGGGAGCGGAGGGCCGCCAGCTCGGCGAGCAGCGCACGGGCGACGCTCCGTTTGACCACCGGCGGTCGGCAATCAATCCAGCACCCGTGCGACCTGGGAACCCGTGGCTCAGATCACCCGTGTGACGAGTGGCGGCCGATCCGTCGGTGACGGGTCGTTGCCAGCGGGTGAGCTGAATGCGCAATCGAAGAACATGTCGCCCCCCATCCGGAATACCCGGTACCCTGGGCGAGCACACTCGTGCAGCGACGCAGGTGGCGTCAATCGAATGCCCGGCCGCCCGTTACCAATGATGAGCGGCGCGATCGCGACTTGAAGCCGGTCGAGAAGACCGGCCTCGAGGAACATCGACACGGTGACGCCGCCACCTTCCACGAAGATGCGATGGCAGCCGCGCGCTCTCAGCAGGGCGAGTACCGCCGCTACGTCGAGACCGTCGGTGTCGTCGACCGCGACGACCGACGCCAGGCCAAACCCGGTTTCGCCACCACGCATCGTCGATCGCCCGCACACGTACATGGTGTCCACGGAGTCGTCGTTGAACACCTTGTAGTGATCGCCGAGTCGGCGTGCCGGATCGAGGACGACGCGCAGTGGACTCGGTCCGGACACATGCCGCGTGGTGAGTTGCGGGTCGTCGGCGGCGACCGTGCCCGCGCCGACGATGATGGCATCAGACAAGGCGCGCATGCGGTGGAGGTGCAGAATGTTCTCAGGGCCCGTGACAAACTGCGAGTCGCCGGAACGTGTGGCGATGAAGCCGTCGAGACTCTGGCCGAGGTGCCCGACGGTGATGGGTCGGCCTGGTGTTGCGCTGCAGACCGGCAGGTACAGGTCGATGTGCGCGTGACGCGGATCATCGCTGCGCAGGCGCAAATCCCATCCAGTGGACGGGTGCCAGAGCAGTGCGGCGTCGGGATGAGCCTGGGAGACTTCGAGGAGCTGAACCGCGTCTGGCCCCGCGTCGTTGGCGATGGCAAACGCCGCGCTCGCACCAGATTTGGCAAGGTCTGCCGCTCGGGCAGCGGCGTCGAGGACGATCTGCCAGGCGCGATCGGCCGCACTGCTGCCCCCGGCGGTGTGCGACGTCGTGCTTCCAGGCTGCCCCATGCCTGCGGACGATTATAGACTTGTGCCTTCGATGACCGATGCCGGGATCGCGCGCTACTACGATCGCTTGAATCGATGGAATGGAATCGCACGTCTCGTCGGCTACGGTGGCGGACGCGAGCGGCTCACGGTCCATCGCGCGCTGGCCGATCCCGCCGCCTCGGGACAACCGACGACCAGCCGGCTGCACGACGTGCTGCTCGCGCATCTCGCTGTGGTGCCGACGCCGCGCGTGCTCGACGCCGGGTGCGGTCTTGGCGGCACCATGCTTCTGTGCGCTGAACGTCTTCAGGCGGACGTGACGGGTCTGACGCTCTCGCCCTCGCAGGCAGCCACCGCGCGGTTCGCGGTGAATCGCGCGGGCCTCGACGCGTCTGTCCGCGTATTGGTGCAGAGCTACGACACACCGCCAGCCGGTCCGTTCGATCTGGTGATTGCGCTCGAGTCGCTCGCTCACAGTCCTGCGCCAGGCGTCAGCCTGACGGCGCTCGCTGCCACCCTGGCGCCGAATGGCGCGCTGGTGGTTGTCGACGACATGCCGGAAGCATCTGCGATCGGCACACCGGAGCTCGCCGCGTTCAAGAAGGGGTGGCGCTCGCCGGTGGTCTGGACGCGGCAGCACTACCTGAAGGCGTTCACCGAACTTGGCCTGACGCTCCAGCACGAGCTCGATCTGTCTGATGATGTGCGTCCGCGTCCGCTGTGGCGAATCGCCGTGTTGGAGCGACTCAACCGCCTGGCCTCTGCCGCACTTCCGTTCGCCGGCCTGCGTGAGGTGATGGACTCGCACCTTGGCGGTCTGGCACTCGAGCGCATGTCACGGTCGGGCCAGATGCGCTACCGCATGCTTGTCGCAAAACGCCCGGCCGCATGAGCCCCGTCGTACCCTGGGACCTTTAGTACCCCAGCACCCAGCACCCAGCACCCAGCACCCCAGCACCCATAGCACCCCTTATGTCTCCATCCCCCTCCCCATCTGTCCTCGCGTCGTACGCCGATCTGGCTGTGCGCGTCGCGTTGAACCTGCAGCCAGGACAGCGGCTGTTCATCATCGGACCGCTCGCGAATGGCGGCTGCTCGCTCGACGCCGCGCCGCTCGTTCGTGCCGTTTCCGACGCGGCGTACAAGGCCGGTGCCAGTTATGTCGAGGCGATCTGGGGCGACGAAGCTCTCCAGCTCTCCCGCTTCAGACACGCGAAGAAAGAAACCTTCGATCAGTTCTCCCACTGGTTGCCTGAGGCGTTGCGCGCGCATGTCGAAGCCGGTCATGCCGTGCTGTCGATCTACGCCAACGATCCCGATCTCCTGAAGCACGAAGATCCGGCAGTCGTGGGCGCCGTGCAGCAGGTGGTCGGGCGCGCAGTGCGCCCGTTTCGCGAGCTGGTGTCCAGGAACGCCACGAACTGGGCGGTGATCGCCGCCCCTTGTCAGGCGTGGGCCGAGGTGGTGTTTCCTGAGGCAAGTTCAGACGCGCAGATGTCGCGGCTGTGGGACGCCATCGCCCGCCTCGTCAGGCTCGATCGTCCGGATCCGATTGCGGCATGGGAGGACCATCTTGCCGCCCTCGCTGCTCGCCGCGATGTGCTGAACGGCAAGCAATACCAGGCGCTGCGCTATCGCGGACCAGGCACCGATCTGACGCTGGGACTCGCACCGGGACATCTCTGGGTGAGCGGCCGCTCGATGAGTGCAGGTGGCATTGCGTTCGCGCCCAACCTGCCGACCGAAGAAGTGTTCACGATGCCGCACCGGGAGCGCGTCGACGGCGTCGTGCGGTCGACCAAGCCGCTCAGCCTCGGTGGCGTGCTCATCAACAACTTCAGCATGCGATTCGAACGGGGACGTATCGTGCAGGTCGAGGCCGAGCAGGGCGAAGCGATGCTGCGACAGCTTGTCGCGACCGACGAAGGTGCTGCACGTCTTGGTGAGGTGGCCCTGGTGCCGCACGATTCGCCAGTGGCCCAGTCCGGCGTGCTGTTCTACAACACCCTGTTCGACGAGAACGCCGCGAGTCACGTAGCAATCGGGTCGGCGTACCGCTTTACGGTGCAGGGCGGGGAAGCGATGACCTCGGAAGACTTCGAGCGCGTCGGCGGCAATCGCAGCGCGACGCACGTTGATTTCATGATTGGCTCCCCAGCGCTCGACATCGACGGGGTATTCGAGAACGGCACGGCCGAGCCGCTCATGCGTTCGGGCGAGTGGGCCGACTAATAATTGCTGATTGCTGATTGCTGATTGCTGATTGCTGATTGCTGATTGCTGATTGCTGATTGCCGACCAGCCCATGCGCCTCCCTCATCCCATCGCCTTGTTACTCATCGGCACCGCCGTTGCCGCCGCGCTCACCTGGGTGCTCGCGGCAGGCGAGTTCGAACGTCGGGATGACCAGGCCACCGGACGCCGTGTCGCCGTGGCCGGCACCTATCATGCCGTCACCGCTGCCCCTGTCGGCCCATTTGGCGCGGCCGTGGCGATCCCGCGCGGCTTCATCGAGGCGGGCGAGGTCGTCGCCGTGGTGCTGTTTGTGGGTGGCGCCTGGGTGGTCGTTGAGCGCCTCGGCACCCTCGGCGCGATGGTCGCCGCGCTCGTCGCCGCGTTCAGGAATCGCGGACTGATCGCCATTCCGATCGTCGCGCTGTTCTTTGCGACGATGGGCGCGCTCGAGAACATGCAGGAAGAGTTCGTCCCGCTGATTCCCGTGCTGCTCGTCCTGGGTGCCGGTCTTGGGATCGATGCCGTCGCCGTGGTCGGCATGAGCGTTGGGGCGGCGATGATCGGCAGCGCCTTTGGTCCCACCAATCCGTTTCAGGCAGGCATTGCGCTGAAGCTGGCTGATGTGCCGCCGTTCGAGAACGCCGCCCTGCGCCTGGCGACCTTCGCGGTCGCGATCGGCGGCTGGATCGCGGTCACGATGCGCTTCGCGGCACGCCATCGGCGACCGATCGCGGTCGATGTGGCGGCCGCCGACAGGCGTCTGACCGGCCGCCATGCCGTGGTGTTGACCGCCGTGTTGCTGCCGATGGTCCTCTACGTGTACGGCGTGATGAACCTCGACTGGGGCTTCAACGAGCTGTCGGCCGTGTTCTTTGTGGGTGGCATCGTGGCGGGCGTCGTGGGCGGGCTGGGCTTCACGGGATCGCTGACCACCTACATCAACGGGATGCAGATGCTCCTGCCTCCCGCATTCATCATTGGCCTGGCGCGGAGCATCTCGCTTGTGCTCGAAG
>CADEEX010000075.1:10980-13939 GCA_902826465.1 uncultured Acidobacteriota bacterium | reverse complement strand
TTCCCCTACACACGCTTTCCAAGCGTGCTCCTTCAACCACTCGGACATCTCTCCGCGCTTGTAGAATCAACAGTTTACAGGCGAGTGGCTGAGCCGTAAACCTCAAATTGTGTAACGAATTGTGTAAGACCCCTTAATGTGCTCGACCACTTCCCGCCTTTCAGGTGAGGATCCAGCCCCCTGGGGAAAGCCCCCTCAGTATAAGGCCGGGGGCTCGGAACGGCAGTCCACGGCATCAGCCGGAGCGAGCGGCTGAGTCCGACCCAAGCCAGCGTCCTCGTCGCTCCTGGCTGACCGGGGTCGGCCGGGAGACTCCGGCCACGTGCCGTGTTACCCGAGCGCGTTGTCCAGCGCCATCATCACCGTAAAGCCCACGAGGAAACCGATCGTGGCAATGTCGGCGGTGCCTGAGCGAACGGTCTCGGGAATGAGTTCCTCCACCACGACATACAGCATGGCGCCGGCGGCGGCCGCCATCCCGAACGGAAGGAAGGTCGCGGATGTCAGCACGAGCGCGGCGCCAATGACGCCCGCCACCGGTTCAATCGCCGCAGAGAGCTGCCCCCAAAAGAAGGCGCGGCCGGTCGTCATGCCGCCTCGCCTGAGGGGCAGCGCAATCGCTAATCCTTCCGGGATGTTCTGCAGGCCGATGCCGATCGCCAGCGCCGTGGCTGCGCCGATGTCTCGACCACCGAAGCTGACGCCGACGGCCATCCCTTCCGGGAAATTATGCAGCGTCATCGCCAGCATGAGCAGCCGCGATCGATGCCACGCCACTTTGGGTCCCTCCGCTGACGCCTCGTCGGCAAATTCCGCGTGCAAGTGTGGCAGCAATTGATCGGCGACGTAGAGAAACGCGCCGCCGGCCAGCAGGCTGATCGCGGCCACGAAGACACCCCCTGACTCCATGGCGGGGATCAGGAGCGACCAGCACGACGCCGCCACCATCACACCGCCGGCGAACCCCATCATCGCGTCCATCAAACGGCGCGGCGCGGACGTGAAGAAGAAGACCGGCAGCGTGCCGATGGCGGTGAGCAGGTAGGTCCCAAGCGTGGCGACGAACGCCTGCGTGATGGGGCCGGCGGTCTCAAAGAATTCGAACATCAACCATCCTGATTCGCGACACGTGTGGCCGCGTGTCACGCTCCCCAGCTCGGATGGACGGGTGATCGTCCATCACCCCTCACGTCGTCTCCGACGCCCTCGGCTGACTGCTCCGTCTCAGTCGTACCGAAGTGCGTCAATGGGGTTGAGTCCAGCTGCCTTGCGGGCAGGATAAAACCCAAAGAAGACGCCGACGGCGACGGCAAAGCCGAAGGCGAGCAGGACTGCGTTCGTCGTAACCGCAATCGGCCAATCCATCACGTGGCCGACCACATAGGAAGCTGACACACCCGCCGCGATGCCGACGGTTCCGCCAGCCACACTCAACACGATGGCCTCGACGATGAACTGCAGCAGCACGTCGATGTCACTGGCACCAACCGACAAGCGAAGGCCGATCTCCTTGGTCCGTTCGGTCACGGACACGAGCATGATGTTCATGATTCCAATGCCGCCTACGAGGAGCGATACGGCAGCCACGGCCGCCAATAGCCAGGTCATGGTCCTGGTGGTGGAGGTCAGCACACTCGCCATCTCCTCTAGCGACCGCACCATGAAGTCGTCATCCTCGCCGGCGTCGATCGTGTGCCGCATCCGGAGTAGCGCCGTGAGGTCCGCCGACACACTTTCAAGATTCGCCGTGGGGTCCGCGGAAATCCAGATGTTCTGAAGATGAGTGATTCCCAGGAGGCGCTTTTGCGCCGTCGTGTACGGGACAATCACGACGTCATCTTGGTCCTGTCCCATCGCCGCCTGGCCCTTGCGACTCAGGACGCCGACCACTCGAAAGGGACTGTTCCTGATACGAATGACAGCGCCCGTCGGATCGGTGCCGGCACTGAACAGCTGATCGCGGACGCCCGAACCCAGCACCGCCACATTGGCCGCTCGCGTGACGTCCTGTTCAGTCAGAAAGCTCCCGAACTGCAGCGGCCATGAACGAAGCTCCGCGAGTTCATGGCCAACTCCCTGAATCTGCGTGCCCCAGTTGCTCGACTCCGCCACCACCTGGCTGCGTGTCCCGACGCCAGGCGACAAGTATCTGATTCCACCGATCTCTGCGCGGATGGCATTGGCGTCGGCGACTGTCAGCGTCGTCGTGGCGCCCTGGCCTTGCCGCACCGGGCCGAATCCACTCGACCCGCTCGAGACCACGATCAGGTTCGAGCCGGCGCTCCGGATCTGAGACTCAATCGAAGCTTGTGCACCGCTGCCAATCGCCACCATGACGATGACCGCGGCAACGCCAATGATGATGCCGAGCGCTGTGAGACCGGTGCGCATCGAGTTGCGGCGGAGGGCTTTGACGGCGACGGCAAGGGCCATGAAGAATGACATGGCTCCTCACGCAGACATGAGCGCACTGGCCGCAACGGCCGTCATTGCCGCGAGATCGGCCGATGCAATCCGTCTCGAGATTACAGGCTCGTCTGCGCGGATGCGCCCGTCCAGGAACGAGACGAGGCGGGCCGCGTACTGCGCAATATCCCGTTCGTGCGTCACCAGCAGGATCGTCAGATTCCGCTCGGCATTGAGGCGCTGAAGGGTCTCGACGACCTCGAGACTCGTTCGTGAGTCCAGATTTCCAGTCGGCTCGTCTGCGAGGAGCAGCGACGGGTTGTTGACGAGCGCGCGGGCGATCGCGACCCGTTGCTGCTGGCCGCCGGACAACTGATTCGCAGCGTGCCCGAGGCGATCCCCCAGACCCACCGCGCGGAGCGCTGCCGTCGCCCGTTCTCGCCGTTCGCGACCAGACAGACCACGGGTATAGATCAATGGCAGCTCCACGTTCTCGAGTGCGGACGTGCGCGGCAGCAAATTGAATCCCTGAAAAACGAATCCGATGTCACGA
>CADEEX010000075.1:0-10970 GCA_902826465.1 uncultured Acidobacteriota bacterium | reverse complement strand
AGCACGTACTCGCCACTCGTCGGGCGGTCCAGACAGCCGAGCAGGTGCATGAAGGTCGACTTGCCTGACCCGGAGGGTCCCGTCAAGGCGATGAACTCCCCGGCTTCGACATCCAAGGACACACCGCGCAACGCCTGAACCTCAACCTCCCCCAGGCTGTATGTCTTGACCAAATCGCGGACCGAGATGAGTGGCTTGGCCACGACGTCAGGGAGTCCTCTGGCCGCCGGTGCCGCGGCTGCCCGGCAGGGGTCGGCGCGATGGCAGGAACGGTGAACTCGAGCTGCTCGGGTTCGATGTCGCCGCAGCTTGGATCGCCGTGACCACTTCGACTCCCTCCGCCAGTTGTCCCGCCACGACGGCGGCGTGTGTCGCGTCCGTGGTGGCGAGGCGCACGGCGATCGGTTCGAGTCGACCGGACCGAACCGTCCACACTGCTGCCGCGCGCATCGTGGAAGATGTCCCCACGGAACTACCGCGACCTCCTCCTTCATCGTCAGTCCGTTCCACGTGCAGCGCGGCCTCGGCAGGAAGCGGCTGACCGAGGGCCGCAAAGACGGCGGGGGACGGACGCACACGTGTCGCCGCATTGGGGACACGTAGGACATTCGATGCACGTTCGATCTCGATCATCACATTTGCCGTCATGCCCGGCTTCAGCCGCAGCTGTGGGTTCGGAACGTCGATGGTCGTGATGTAGCTGACGACGCTCTGTTCAACGATGGGATCGAGGCGAACCAACGACACGCGGCCAGTGAACGTCATGCTCGGGTAGGCGTCGACGTGAAACGCCACGGTCTGACCAGGTTGGATGCGACCAATGTCTGACTCGGCGACGCTCGCGTTCACCTGCATCTTGGTCAGATCCCGAGCGATCACGAATAGTGTCGGTGCCTGCATGCTGGCCGCGACCGTCTGACCCACGTCCACATTACGGGAGATCACAATTCCGTCGATGGGGGCCGTGATGATCGTGTGAGCGAGGTTGACGTCGGCCTGGTTCAGGGAGGCACGTGCCTGAACAATCTGGGCTTCGGCGGCTTCGACAGCGGCCTCTCGCTCCCGCGTCGTCGCTTGCGCCGTCTCGAGTTCGGTTGCCGGTATGAGGTCTCTCTGCGAGAGTTCCCGCGCCCGCTTCAGCTTCTGCTGTGCATCTTCGCTTTGCACGCGTGCGCGCCGGGCGTCGGCCTGCAACCGCACGATCGACGCTCGCGCTTGTTCGACTTGCGCCTGGAAGAGAGAGGGTTCGAGTTCCGCGATCACTTGTCCGCGTCGCACGGCCGAATTGAAGTCGGCATGAAGCGCCTTGATCGTTCCCGATACCTGTGTGCCGACCTGAACCGTCGTCACCGCCTGGACGGTTCCAGTGGCGTCCACCGTCTCCACCACGTCTCCCCGCGTCACGGGTGCCGTCACGAACATCGGCTGGTCGGCCGTGCTGGTCATCCGGTCGTACGTCAGGACGCCCCCCGCAATCAGCACAACGAACCCGATGAGCATTGCCAAGCGCCGTTTCATCAGTCGCACGTCCGCAAGACCTTCATCTCAGGCTGAGGGGATTCGGTCATTGCGGTTCCGTCCAGTCTCGTGCGGTGTGGCGCCAAGCGACGAATGTCAGCGCGGCCGACGGTGAATTCGGCCACGCATTCTCTGACCGCTTGGGCCGCGGATCGCTCACAGGAGGCATGGTGTCTTCCGACGGGTCTGCACGCGGTGTCCTCACGCTGCGAAAGCGATGCCCTGCTGTCCCTCGGTCGCCACTGGTGGGCGAAGACTTGGGAAACGGCGCAAATAGGCCTGATTCGGCGATGGCGCTGAACTCAACGCGAACGCTGGCGCGGTCTCGGCGGCTCGTCGCGAGGGAATTTCCCCCGCGACTCCGAAATTTCCCGCGGTCCTGTCTGGTGTCTACCGATCAATCGACACCACTCCGCCGAGGACCAGGAGCGTTCAGACCGCATCAGGAGTCGGAGGGCCGTCGAGCGGTTCGGGGCGAATCGGGTGCTCCCTTCACGTACGTTGCGCACCATTCAAGAGCGAGCCGCGCGACCAACTCCAGCGCGCCAGGCTCCTCGAACAAATGCGTGGCACGTGGTACGACTTCGAGCTGGACCGGCGCACGCATGCGGCGCATGGCCGCTCGATTGAGCTCGATGACCGGCTCGTCGTCGCCGCCGACGATGAGCAGGGTCGGTGCCTGCACCTTCGGCAACGCGTCACCGGCCAGGTCTGGACGCCCACCGCGGGAGATGACCGCGCGTACTATTTCTGGCCGTTCCGCCGCCGCTATCAACGCCGCGGCCGCTCCCGTGCTGGCGCCGAAACAGGCCACAGGCAGCCCAGCTACAGGTGGATGACTTGCCATCCTGGTGAAATCGGCGAGCGCCTCTTCCGCGGTGTTGTCAGTCCCGAGTAGCCGGACCCATTGGTTGGCGCGGTAGGCATCGGGCCAGTCGGCCTCGACGGCGACGAGATTGAATCCGCGTTGTTGGATGAGAGCGCGCGTGAGGTCGGCGCGGATTCGGTAGAACTCCAGCGTGCCATGCGTGGCCTCGCCGATCAAGACCAGCGAGACATCCGGATCGATCGCTTCGAGCAGTCGTGGTGCGGCGGATTCAAGGTCCAGCGGAATGACGTGGCGCCGTAGCGTCTCGGTAGCCGTGGGGTCGTGCATCACGCGCTCCGCTTGCGGGTGGCAGCCGCACCTTGGGACCCCAGCAGCTGGCGCACTTCGTCATCAGTCGTCTGCGTGAAGTCGATGTACCAGAGGCCGACGGCGGTGAATGGTTCCGGCGTCGAGGCGCACACGACTTCGTCGGCGATCGCGCGAAGCGCTTCGCAGGTGTCACGAGCGCCAACCGGCACCGCCACGACGACACGGGATGGCCGGAGCTGCCGAATCGCGAGTACCGCCGCGCGCATGGTCGATCCGGTGGCCAGGCCATCGTCGACGATGATAACGGTGCGGTCTTCGATCGGTAACGGTGGCCGACCATCGCGATACGCCTTTTCTCGACGCTCCAGTTCTCCGAGCTCCGCTCGGGTCACCGCCTCGACGGCGGCCGCCGATGGACGGTACCAGGTGAAAACGTCCTCGTTCATCACACGGACGCCTCCACTGGCGATGGCTCCCATGGCCAGCTCTGGCTGGCCGGGCATCCCAAGCTTGCGGACCACGAACACGTCCATCGCCACCCCAAGGGACTGTGCCACTTCGAAAGCGACTGGTACGCCACCCCGTGGAAGGGCCAGCACGACCAGGTCCGGTCTTCCCGCGAAGTGTTGCAGCTGACTGGCGAGAACCGCTCCCGCGTGCCGTCGATTGATAAACCGCACAGACTCCGCGGATCGCGATGAAGAAACCATGTATGCCGACGCTGCAATCACAGTGCCTTGAGCCTTCTTGTCAGAACTGTCGCACTTTTGGCTGGTTGATGCGGAGAAGCTCGCGACACCACCGCCCACAGCACGCAAGCGAATACACGGCTGTAGATCAGATAGGGAACGCCGGTCGTCGGCGGCGCGAACACGAAGAGCGTGGTGAAGATGTAACTCGAGTGCATGAGGGTTGCCAGGAGCAGGCTCTCGGTACGGTCGTAGACCCACACCATGAGCACCCGAAATGCCGTGAGGGTCACCACATCTGCAGCGACCGGGTGCCTCGTCACGATTCATTCAATCGTGGCGATCCGGTGACGAGGCCGTACGTGGCCTGAGCGCGTGACGATCGGGACGCGGGCCAACAGCGAGAGCGCCAGCACTGCCAGCCACAGCATCCAGACATAGATATTGACTCGCTCGGTCAGGCCAATCCATCGCATCGAGCCACGGGCGGCCTCGACGCTGGCGAATGTTCCAAACACGAGGCAGACGGCGAGAGTCGAGAGCGAGTACAGACGGAACCAGGTTCCATGCACGAAGGCGCCGAAGACGAGGACCAACGCCATGAAGACGCCCTGTGCCGCCGTGGTCCAGATGTGCAGCAGCGTTTGCGGAGAAATCCCGGCGTCGCGGAGTTCCATGGGCGCGATCAGAAGTCCTGCCGTGCTGCACACGCCGTAGCCGACGAGGGCGGCCGCGGTCAGGACACGCGCACGCTGGCCTCGAGCGGATGCCCCTACGCCCGCGGCGTGAGCGAAGACCAGCAGGTTGTACAGTGCCATCGGGCGCAGCAGAAGCCCACGCGTCGGCGCTCCCACCGCGAACAGTTCACTGACCATCCGGGACGTGTAGCTGTGGTAGCCCGGATGCACGAGGGGAGCGACGATATCGATCGCCGCAAGATGGACGACCGACGCCGGCGCCCCGCCGATCAGCAGCACCTTCCGTGTCATCGCAGACGCACGCCTTGGTGCAACCGCTGTACCTGACCGCGTCTCGCGATGCACGCGGATCTGACGTCGCGGTTGCATCACGCACGTCAGCGTTCACGGGATGTCACTCGCATGTCGACACCTGGCAGGGCGGGGAGAATTCCTTCATCGGCGGGAATTCTTCCCGTCGAATCGGCGTGGCAACACTACCCGGGCATCGCGCCCACCCCGCCGATGCTTCAGATCTGACTGCGATGAACGGCCCTTCGCGCTCGTGGCCTACGTCTTGCTCCATGCCCCGATTGCGCACGACTCAAGGGATCCGCGCACAGGCGTCGTCGGACAGCGGCCTTACGTTGATGCGCGAAAGGAGTGTCTCCATGAAAACGATCATCACCACCCTGGTGTTGTGCATGTTGCTCGCCGCCACATCCAGCACCTGGGCACAGACACCGGCGGCTCCCGCGCCATCAGGCCAGACTGAGAGCAAGCCGCTCACGATCGAGCTGCCCAAAGACCCCCTGGTGGCGATGTATCTGTCGGCGACGCTGCCAGGCCTGGGACAGATCTATGCGGGCCACAAGGCCAGAGGCGTCGTGTTCATGGCATCCATCATTGGCGCCTTCGGCGCGGCCTATGCGTCCTACGAGCCTGCCGTACTCCATCTCGCCGACTACGACAAGACCGACTTCGGCGGGAACGGCGATGGGCTGATCAGCGCGGGCGAAGCGAAGAACTGGGACGATCGCAAGTTCGAAGACACCGCATTCGATCGGCTCAGCACGGGTCGCAAGGCCGGGCTCATCACCGGCGCCGCCATAGGTGCGGGCCTCTACATCTGGAACATCTTCGACGCGCGCGCGCGGGCGCACGATCACAACCGCGACCTTGCGCAGCGCCGAGTCAGCATCGGACTCCAGGCCAGCCGCGATGGCGCCAGCGTCGCACTCGGTGTGAACTTCTAGATCGCTCGCGGCGGCTGGCAGAGTGGGTGTGCAGGTGCTTGCCGCGGCCATCGTCCCTGGCCTGTTGATAGGCGGCGCGCTTGGTCTGCTTGGGGGCGGCGGGTCCGTCCTCACGGTACCGCTCTTTGTTTACGTGCTCGGCTTCAATCCGAGGGAGGCCATCGCGATGAGCCTTGCCGTCGTCGCCGCCACGAGCGCCTTCGGCACGGCAGGCCATTGGCGCGCGGGTCACGTCAATTTCCGCATCGCCGCTGTGTTCGGCGGTGTCGCGATGCTCGGGACCGTCTTCGGGGTGCGACTGGCGCGATTCATACCGGGGACGACGCAAATGGTCATCTTCGGCGTAGTGATGGTGGCGGCAGCGCTGTTCATGTTCCGAGGGCGCCCACGATGCGATGAGGAGCCAGGGGAGCACATCGCGAGCCCTGTCATGTCAGCAGGCATGGTCGTCCCAGCGGCGCTTCTGGTCGGCTCGCTCACGGGATCGGTTGGCGTTGGCGGCGGTTTTCTGATCGTTCCGGTGCTCGTGCTGCTGCGAATGCCGCTGCGCGAGGCCGTCGGCACATCGCTGCTCGTGATCACCGGCACCTGCATCGCCGGCTTCCTCGGCTACGTCGGTCACGTGCGACTCGACTGGGTCGCGATGACCTTGGTTGCGGCAGGTACTCTGCCAGGAATCGCCATGGGGAGCTACCTGCATGGGTTTGTGCCGCAGGCAGTGATCAGGCGTGCATTCGCGGTGTTGCTGATGATGATCGCGGCCTTCATCTTCATCGAGAGCATGGCGCCGCAATGGGCCATGTCGGCTGGTCGATAGCCAAGCCAGTCGCGCCAGGTCCGCCCCGACACATCTGGACAGATCCGCCCGACAGGGCCAGAATGGCGCGTTCGATCTGCACCGGCGGTCGAACGGGGTCGTGTGCCTGGCTCGGCGCTGTCGCCATTCCCGGAGAAGGGTCGCAGGAATGATTCGCACCGGATCGCGTGCGCTGCTGATGGTTGTGATGTCTGCGACCGCGGTGGGCGCCCAGACGCCGCAACAGGATCTCAAACCGCTGGTGCCGCTGCTCGACAGCCCGCGCGTGTTCGACAGCACGGTCCGTGCGCCCAATGGCGTGCGCACCCCCGGCCCGAAGTTCAAGGTCGTGCCAATTCCGGGCCTGCGCCGACCGTACGGCATGGCGTTTCTCCCCGATGGACGGATGCTCGTCACCGAGCGGGCGGGCCAGATTCGCATCGTCGACCACAACACGGTTGATCCGGAACCTGTCTCCGGCGTGCCCGCCGTGCTCAACGTGAACTTCCGCGGCATGAACAACATTGCCCTGCATCCGAAGTTCGCGAGCAACGGTTGGGTCTATTTCACGTACTACAAGCCGCATGCAACGCAGCGCGACGCCGCAACCGCGGTGCTGGCGCGCGGCCGCTACGACGGCAAGCATGCGCTGACCGAGGTGACCGAAGTCTTCGTCGCCAGCACCTACGTCACCGGCCCCTCGTCGGCGCGGGTGTTGTTCGCCCCGGACGGCACGCTGTTTCTCGCGCTCGGTGTGCCGATTCCGCCTCGCGCCCGCGACGGCATCGCCACGCCGATGGACGCGCAGAATCCGGCGAGCGTCTACGGCAAGATCCTGCGGCTGAATGACGACGGCAGTCCCGCGAAGGACAACCCGTTTGTGAACAAGCCCGGATACCGGCCGGAGATCTACGCGATGGGCATCCGCAATGCGATGGGCCTGGCGTTTCATCCGGAGACCGGCGAACTCTGGGAGACAGAGAACGGTCCCCAGGGCGGAGACGAGCTGAACGTCATCCAGGCGGGCAAGAACTACGGCTGGCCAGTGATTTCGTACGGGCGCGCCTACAGCGGCGACCTCAAAGGCGAGACCGGCCCCGTGCAAAGTCCGGCCGTCGCCGACGGCATGGAGCAGCCGCTGATCTTCTGGTCGCCCTCACCAGCGTTAGCGGGATTCGCGTTCTACACCGGCGACAAATTCCCGGCGTGGAAGGGCAGCGTCTTCGTCGGCGGGCTCATGAGTCTGGAGATGCAGCGCATTGTGTTCAACCTGCGCGGCTTGCCGACGAGGCGCGACAGCCTCTTGCGCGAACTCGGTCAGCGGATTCGCGACGTGCAGCAGGGTCCGGACGGCCTGCTTTACCTGCTGGTCGACGAGGAAGAGGGCGCGCTGCTGCGCATTGAACCCGTGCAATAGTTCGACAATCGACCTTCGTCATTCGGCAACGCATTTCTAGGCGACCGTCGTACCGAACAGGGCTCCCACAGCGGCCGTCGCCGCCATGGCCAGCGCGCCCCAGAACGTGACCCGCGCTGCGCCCACCCAGGCACGAGCACCACCCGCTCGAGCCGCCAGCGCGCCCAGTCCTGCCAGACAGGCGAGCGAGGCGCCCGCGACAATCGCGACCAGACTCGATGGCGACGCCATAAAAATCGCCGCGATCGGCAACGCGGCGCCAACCGCAAACGTCGAAGCCGACGCCAGCGCCGCCTGAAACGGCCGCGCGGCAAACGCGTCGACCAGGCCGAGTTCGTCGCGGGCGTGCGCAGCCAGCGCATCGTGCAACGTGAGCTGGCGAGCCACCGTCCGCGCCAGCGCGGCGTCCAGCCCACGCCGCTCGTAGATCGCGGTGAGTTCGCGCTCCTCGGCTTCGGGAGCTTCAGCGAGCTCCGTCCGCTCGCGCGCGAGGTCGGCCCCCTCCGTATCAGCCTGCGAACTGACGGACACGTATTCGCCCGCCGCCATCGAGAACGCGCCGGCCACCAGCCCGGCAATGCCCGCAATCAGGATCTGTTGCCGATCGGCAGTCGCGGCGGCGACGCCGACGACGAGGCTGGCCGTGGAGACGATGCCATCGTTGGCTCCCAGAACGGCGGCGCGAAGCCATCCGATTCGACCGCTGCGGTGCAGTTCACTGTGTCGCATGTCGTGGCCCTATTCACAACCCGCGGGACGTCCGCTCTGCCGCCTTCTTCAGCGGTCCCAACATGAAGTGTCGAATGAGAATGATTCCAGGAGAAAAGCGCGCCCAGTACCAGCGGAACCGGCGGCGCGCCTCGGGATCCGTGGTGGTGACCCGGGTCTCGGTCCGGAAGATCGATCCGCCGTTCTCGGCAGGGTCTGCGCGCAACGTCCACGCAATCTTGACGTAACCTGGCTCGCGAAACGCGCTGAACTGATCGGGGCGCAGCGCCTGGAACACGACGTCTGCCTCCCAGGGCCGGGTGACGGCGCCCATCACGATCTCGCGCCCCGGATTCTCGGCCAGCACACCCCACCCGAGCGCCTTGACTTGTTCCAGCAGTCCCTTCGGAAGCGGCTCGCCACGAGGCGCCGTACCCAGGACGAGTTCTCTGGCCCTGAAAATCGCTCGCACCATCGCGCCTTCCTGAAACTCCAGAGCCGCAGCGGCGGCCAGTGTGACCGCGGCGGGCGCGGCGACGCGTATGTGATGTCGCTCCGCCACCTCGTAGCTCGGCATGAATTCGTCGAGCAAGGGATCGACATCGTCGCCGCTGCCGACCGTGGTTGTGCCGTAGCGACACCAGGCCATCCCGACGTAGGTGGCATACGCCCCTGCGACGAGCCCCACGCCGGCCGCCATCCATCGCAGCGCACGTCCGCGTGGTGGCCTCATGCCGTCTTCTCCCTGACGTGGGTCGGGTGGCGGAGCGACTCGGCGCGCGAGGCAATGCCGAGCAGTTGTCTGCGCTGCATGATGGCGTGGCCGAATCGGACAAGCGGCAGCCCGATCGCTGGAGGAAGCCCATAAAAAGGATAGCCTCGTGCGCCTCGGGCTCGAACGGCCAATCGAGTGCATCCAGCGACAAGCCCTTCGAGCACGAACGCCCAGGTCATGACCGGGGCGGCACCTGGCGCCGGCCTCCACCCGAGAATGAGGTACCGCGCCTCCTCGAAGCCGAGGACGTGAAAACCATCGGTCGCGCCAGGTACGGCCGGAAAAAGCGCGCCGACCGAAATCGCCTGCAGTTCCGGCACGAGGTGCTGGGCGCTCCGGCGACCGCGGTTGTCGACCAAGTCATAGCTGTACCAGCCGCCCCGGTTGCCGGCGCCCATTTGAACGAGCCAAGGCCAGACAAGACTGGGCGGCCGCAGAATCGTGATGGCGTGGGTCAACGATGCGATCGGGTCCGGAATCAGTTCGTCCCCCGGTAGCGGATTCGCTCGCTCCTGCCACGTGGCTCGGACGGACCTTCCAAACATCCCAGCTCTCCCATCGGCACGATCGGTGCTCCGGAACGTAAGGCACACGCGGTGCCAATGCGGCGTGCCGCAGACCTCGCATGTTCAGGCCTTGAATCACTGGTGCTCGGGCGACCCCGCCACGAATGCGACCGTTCAACGAAGGAAATTCCCCACGACACGCGGAAAACTGCGGAACACGGCAGAATGACCCCACACGATGCACACGCCTGACATCTCCGGACTGCTGATCGCTGCCCTCGGTGGCGCGGCCGTGGGTCTCGAGCGCCAGTGGTCGGGCCACGCGGACGGCCCGGAAGCCCGTTTCGCAGGCATCCGCACCTTTACGATGCTCGGCGCCATCGGCGGCCTCACCGGATGGCTGTGGATCGCCGGCGTCGCTGTGCCCGCCGCCATCCTGTTTGCTGGCGGCGTCACCATCGTCCTGTCGGCCTACATCGCTGCCAGCCGTCATGACATCGACGGCACCACGGAGGTGGCCGCGCTGGTGGTGCTGGTGGCGGGACTTCTGGCCGGCATCGGCTCGATCAACCTGGCAAGCGGCATCATCGCGCTCACGACGCTGCTGCTCATCGAGAAGTCACGACTCCACTCCCTCATCAGACGGATCGACGATGTGGCGCTGCGATCCGGTGTGCGGTTCGCGGCGATGGCGCTCGTCGTGCTGCCACTGCTGCCCGAGGGCCCATTCGGGCCGTTCGGGGGTGTACGGCCACGCGAACTCTGGGCGTTGGTGCTGTTTTTCTCCGGCCTCAGCTTCGCCGGCTACCTGGCCCGCCGTCTGGTCGGGCCCGGGCATGGATATCTGGTCACGGGGCTGCTCGGAGGACTCGTGTCGTCAACCAACGTCACGTTCACGTTCGCGCGTACCAGTCGCACTCACGTGGCGATGGGCCGTGCTCTGGCATTCGGTGCGGTTGGGGCGAACGCGATGCTGTATCCCCGCGTGCTCGTCGCCACGTCGATTCTCAATCCAGCCGTCGTCCTGCCCCTGTTGCCGTTCCTGCTTCCGCCCGCTCTGGTCGCCACCCTCGTGGTGGCGATCGGAGCGCGGCGCGCACAGGCCACGGCGCCGTCGCACGACGAGTCAGGCAATCCGCTGCAACTGGGCGCCGCCCTGCAGATGGCCCTGCTGTTTCAGTCAGTCCTGATGCTGGTCTACGCCGCTCGTGAAGGATGGGGGACGTCTGGGGTCTTTACGTCTGCGGCGGTTCTGGGCCTCACCGACGTCGATGCCCTCACGATTTCGATGGCGCGCGATGTCGCACAGGCGGTGTCGCCGGCGGTCGCCGCCGCAGCCATCGCGATCGGCGTGTTCAGCAACACGGCGATGAAGCTCGGACTGGCCGTGTCGCTGGGCAGTGCGCAGTTCAGACTCGTGGCGGGCGGCGCGCTCGCCATGATGGTTGCCGCGCTCTGCGTCACCCTGGCCTGCCGGCCTCCTTGAAATC
>CADEEX010000074.1 GCA_902826465.1 uncultured Acidobacteriota bacterium | reverse complement strand
TGTCATCGTCCGGCGGCAGCGACATCCGCGGAAACGCCGAGGTCTGAGGCAAGTCGACGCCGACGCCAATCAACTCCTCGAGCAGCGGACGGTCAGGGAAGCAGTGCTGGACGAACTGCCGTTCTGCGTCGGTCAGATAGCACAGCGCTGCGGCGTGTTGGAAGACATCCTTGAAGATCTCGAGCTTGATCGCCGGCTCGTCATGTGCCGTCGGCACCACGATGCTGCGGCCGGGATTGACTTCGAGCCCCATCACGGTCGTGGCGTAGAGGTACGTGAAGAACACCATCACGTCGTATTGAGAATGATTGCGCTTCAGGTACTCGAGCAGCGCGGGACACCAGGGTCCCTGCTGTTTCAGCCACTCGATCTCGTCGGCCCTGGTGTGAGGATTGTTGTAGATCCAGTCCGAATACGTGTTGAACGAGTCGAGGTCGCGGGTTCTGGCGCTGGCAAAGCGCCGGACCGTGACGCCGCGGATCCGGTCGGAGCCTTCGGGATACTCGTTCTTCCAGGTGACGTAGTCGCGGGCGCAGGTCGTGAGCACCTCGACGTCGTGGGTGGCCGCCAGTCGTTCGGCAACGAGGCGGCAGAGCTGTTCTGAGCCGCCGAGCACTTCGCTGCCGTACCGCTGGATGATGAACGCAATCTTCATGAGACGTAGCCACCGCTTGCCCGACCGATCACTGATTCGAGTTCGTGTTGGATCCGGGCATCCGTGAAATCCGCCAGCCGCCGTCGCTGCCCGGCGATGACGCTGGCGCGAAGTCCGTCGTCGAACGCCAGCGCTCCGAGCAGTTCAGCAGCGTACTCCATGTCCTTCTCGAAAAACTGGACGCCGGCGCCGCCGAGCGTTTCCGGGATCGCGGCCGCGCCATACGCCAGAATCGGCACGTCGGTGGCCATTGCCTCGAGCAAGGGCGCGCAAAAGCCTTCGTGTTCGCTCATCGAGATGTAGACGGCCGAGTGCCGGTAGTACACCGCCAGATCTTCGTCAGGCACAGGCCCCGTGAACACAAAACGTTCGTTGAGGAGCTGATACTCTGCCATCAGTGCCCGGATGGTCTGGTAGTACCGTGGGACCGCGTCGTACTTGCCGACGAAGATGAAGCGGTAGTACGCGTCAACGTAACGCTTGTAGTGCTCGGCCAGCCGGATGATGTCTTCGATCTTCTTGTTCGGCGCGATGCGTCCAACGAACAGGAAGTTCACGAAATCGTCGGTCAGGCTCCTGGCCAGGGCTGGCCGGTCAGCGGTGTGGGTGATTCTCGCCAGGTCGACAGAGAGCGGCAGGACGGCCGTCGGCGCGAAGCCAATCGACGCCAGCTCTCGTCTGTTGTACTCGGATACTCCCAGCGCCAGATCGACCCGACCGACGAGCGTGGCCAATTCCGCCCTGGCAATCGACGCCAGTCGGAACAGGACGGGATCGTACGGAGCGAAGTACTTCGCGGGTGTGACGTTGTGATACTGCAGCACACGTCCGCGCGATAGCTGCGCGAACGCTTCGGTCATCACCGAGGGCAGGGCGAAGTGGAAAATCGTGACGTCGCCACCGCGGCACGACACATCGCCAAAGGGCAGCACGTCGCCACGAAGCTCGTCGTCGATGGTCAGCGCATAGAGGTCTGACTGGTGGCCGAGTTGGCGCAGCAGGCTCCTGGTACGGCGGGCGCTATCGCCGATGGCGTCGCCCTTATGTGCGGCGGGGACCCACTGGTTGATGATCATGACGGCCTACGGCGCGCCCTGTTCAGGCAGGCCCTTGAAGGCCGATGGCCTCACCAGTCGAATTTCTTCGAGTGCTTCGAACGCGTCGAATTGATGCCAGAAGTCGAACGAGACTCTGGGTTCCCCCTGTCGGGGACCGCGGAGGATGCCTTCGACGAACCGCAGCAAGGTACCGTCGAAATCCTTGGCCTGAAGGCGGTCCACGGCCTCGAGCTGCGCTTCGACGATGGCGTCCTGCAGATTGGCATTTGACAGGATCGCGTCCATCAGCGTGGCGACATGAATCGGCGTCTTGTCGTCGTAGAGGACACCGGCGCCATCCATGGTCGAAGGAACGGCGGTGGCGGCGTAGGCAAGGACCGGCACCTGTTTGTAGAACGCCTCGACGAGTGGCACGCAGAATCCTTCGTGCTCGCTGGCGCACAGAAACAGGTCGGCGAGTTCGTAGTAGGCGATCAGCTCGGCGTCGGAGACGTGGCCGACGAAGTGTACGTTCGTGAGTCCCAGCTCGTGAACCAGGTGTGTCAGGGCGGCAAAGTAGCGTTCGAACACGCTGAAGACACCGACGATCAACAGGCGGCTCCGCGGATTGAACCTGGTGTGATACGCGTGAAACGCGCGTATCAGATCCTCGATCTTCTTGTTGGCGATGACGCGGCCCACGAACACGATGTTCGTCCACTCATCATCAAACTGTTGCGCGACGAACCAGTCGGCGGGGTTGTCGAGATGTTCGAAGTCGGGCACCACGGGGAGCACGGCCGTTCTCGGAAAGCCGAGCTGCTCGAGGTCCTGCCGGTTGAACTCCGAATCGCCCATGGCGAGGTCGCAGCGATCGACGTAGGCGTGAATCTCCCGGCGCCCGCGAAAGCACTGGCGCGCCAGCGTCCGGTGCACCGCCGCGAAGTACTCCGGCGGCGTGATGTTGTGGTAAATCAGTGCCATCCGGTCAGGAATGGCGTACGCCGTGCGTGACGCCTTCGATCCGATCGAGAAATGATGGAGCAGCAGGTTGTCGACGTGGCTCGCGTCGACGAGTTCGCGATAGTCGCGTGTCAGCGGCTCGAGGCGTGGATCGGCTGTTTCGACGAAGATGTCAGATTCGTAACCCGCCGCGCGCAAGACGCGCTGAATGCCGAGCACCTCGTGTCCAATCGCGTCGCCGTAGCCGAGCGTGGCCAGCACCTGGTGCACGGCCGGCCTGGCGCTGCTCATCGGCGCCCTCCGTGCCGCGGTGGACCACCACGGCGTGGGCCTTGAAAACGGCGTGGCCGTCCTTGCGGCGATCGCGGTTCGTCGGTCTGGCGGCGTGGAAGCGGTGGCGATACTGGCGCCGTCGGACGGGATTGGTAGGTGTCACCGCCGTGTACCGACGGGCCTTCAGGCAGAGCGGCGACGACATCGGCCGCCGGCGGACACGCGTTCTTCCGTCGTTCCATCCAGCCGGGCAGCGGCTCAAGCCCGTTCGCTGGCGTCTCCTTCGCGATGCGGTCGAGCATGTCGAGATACTTGCGTTCGACGACCGGCCAGTCGTAATGATCGCGATAGAACTGCCGGCCGTTCCTTCCCAGCGCGCCTGCGATCCAGCGATTGTGTTCCAGTGCGCGCAAGGCTTCGACAAACTCGCCTTCGCTCTCGTAGTAGAGGCCGGCGTTGCTCCGGATGCACTGACCCTTGAGCACGTCGCATTTCGCGTTGGCCAGCACCGGCCGCGCGAGGGCCCAGGCTTCGAGCGCCACCATCGACAGGCTCTCGAAGTACGACGGCATGATGAGCAACTCGGAACCGGCGATGGCGTCGAACTTGTCCGCGTCATCGACGAAGCCGAGATGCCGGATGCGCGGGTGTGACGGGATATCGAGTAACGAATTGCCCATCAGCACCAACGTCAGTCGTCCGCCGCCCTCTTTCAGGTAGGTGCCGAAGAACTGGAACAGTTCCTTGCACCCCTTGTTTTCGTCGATGCGTCCGACGTAGACCGCATACGGCCCGCGAATGTTGTGCTTCTGGCGGAAGCGTGCCGGCACTGGATTCGAAGGCACGTCCGAGCCGACGCCGACGACGACAGACGGCACCTGCTGATTCTCCGCCAGCGCCTGGATCATGGTCCGCTCTTCGGGAGAGTTGTACATGAGGGCGCGGACCCCGCGAAAGATCGGCGCGAAGAGAGACAAGCCGATTGTCGAGTCGCGCTCGGCGGTCGGCACCAGGACGGCGCGGGCCTTCACGGCCCGAATGCCGTGGTAGGCATGCCAGTAGCGGTAGCTGAAGAAGATGCAGAAGTCGTAGTCCGCGGCGTGCTTCTCGAGGTGCGAAATCAGGCCCGGACTAGTAGGCCCCTCAGCGTCCAGCCACTCCAGTTCGTCGGCGATTGAATGCGTGGCGTTGAACACGCGATCGGAGAGGCGTCCGAACTGGAGGGGATCCCTCTCGTGCTTGACGGGAAAGCGACGGACCGTGATTCCGTTCACGTGTGCGACGCCAGCCGGCAGCTCGTTGCGCCACGTGACGTAGTCGGTCGCGCAGGTTGTCAACACCTCGACGGTGGCGTGACGACTCAATCTTTCAGCGATGTAGCGCGCGTGAAGCTCGGCCCCGCCATTGACGGCGAGACCGTAGCGCTGAACGACGAACGCGAGCTTCACTGTTCTTCGTCGGACCGGCCGGGATCGGAAGAATCGCTGCCGTCTGGACCGTCTCCGTCGTCGCCCGCGCCGGCATCCTCTACGTCACCGTTCATGGCGGACGTCGCGGCGTCCTGTGGGCCGGCCGCCGACGATTGTTCTCCCATGATCGTCGCTGCCGATCCGCCGCCGCGACGTCCGCGACGTCGTCGGCGCCGACGGCTACGCTGCCCTGGCCCTTCGGACGTGACACCGGGCGTTGCCGTGGCGGGGGCACTACCTTCCGCGGCCGGCGGCGGGGTCGTTTCTGGGAGGCGCGCGTCTACGTTCTCCCGTACCTCCCGTGGCTCCCGTGGCTCCCGCGGTTCGCGGCTCTCGCGGGGCTCCCTGGGCTCGCGGCTTTCCTTCGACTCCCGATTGTCCCGTGGCTCGCGATGTTCACGCGGCTCACGCTGTTCCCTCGGTTCCCGCGGTTCGCGGTTCTCGCGTGGTTCCCGGTTCTCTCTCGGTCCCCTGAACTCGCGTTGATCCCGACCGTCGCGTCGATCTCCGCGATCGCGAACTTCTCGCGGCGGTCGCGCGTCGGGCACTGGGGGCGTGCTCGGTTCTTCAGTGGGCTTGTAGACGACGACGCTTTCGAGCGCGCGGGCCCGGCGCTCGTTGAACTCGAGACGGCTCGTGAGCGACTCGACCTTCATCGTGAGATTCTTGACCTCTATACCCATCCGCGTCGTTTCAACGACGAGGTTGTGCAGCACCTCGTAGTGCAGCGAGTCGAACGTGTGACGCGCAGCCTCGTTTCTCGCTTCGCGTTCGGCGTGCATGGTATTCAGCCGCGACTGAATGTTGAGCGCCTGAATGAGCGGATTCGGATTGAAGAACAGCTTGAGCAGCGGATTCAGCAGCTTGCGGACCAGGCGCAGCGGCCCGCGGTGCGATTCGAACAGCGTCTGCTCTTCGAAAGCGAAGTTGGGAAGCTCTGGCGGCGCATAGGGCGGTCGTGAGCGTCGGAACTGAGCGAGAAGGTCAGAGCGCACGCCGCGCGGGTCGAGAAATTTCTCGAGCTTCACCGCCGCCATGTCCTGAATCTGCTGCTCGGTATAGTCGACGCCTCGCTTCTCGCGGATGCGACCGCGGATCTGCTCCATGATCTGTTCGACGTTGACGGAGTCGGCGCGCACGTTGAAATCAGGCATGTCAGGGCACGAAAGGCTGGTAAATGATCAGTGCCACCGCGATCACCCAGAGGGTGACGCAGGCGAGCAGCGGTCGATCGTTCAGCAGCAGGTCGGCCGGGCTGCCGCCCCCCTCGCGCTGATGCACGAGATACAGGTAGCGGAAGATTCCGTACAGCGGAAACGGAATCGTCAGGCCCAGCCAGCCGGTGCCGAACTTCTGCTCGGTCTCCGGACTGATCGTATAGAAGATGTAAGCGATCAGCGTCGATGCCGTGACGACAGCGATCATCTGATCAAGAAGGTACGCAGAGTACTCACCGAGAATCGGCCGATGGCTGATTGCCCCGTCGGCCAGAAGCACCAGTTCGTGCCGGCGCTTTGCCAGCGCCATGAAGAGGGCCAGAAGAATCGTGCAGACCAGTAGCCAGTGGCTGATCACCGCGCCGATGGCGACTGCCCCGCCGACGGCACGCAATACGAATCCGATTGACAGCGTCAGCGCATCGAGAATGACGATGTGCTTCAGCTTGAGCGAATAGAGCGTCTGCAGAACCACATAGGCGGCGGCGACCAGACCAAACGAAGGCGCGATCGAGAAAGCGGCGGCCAGTGCGCCGACGCCGATCAGGCCCGCGGCGCCAATCGCGGCGGGCACCGGGAGATCGCCGGCTGCAATCGGCCGACGGCTCTTGAGTGGATGACGTTGATCGGTGTCGCGGTCGAGCACGTCGTTGATGAGATAGACGACTCCAGACAGCGCGCAGAAGATGACGAAGGCTTCGAGCGCGGTCAGAATGACCCGCGACTCGAGCGTCTTCTGATAGAGGACCTGCGATCGGTCGGCACCGGCAAACAGCAGACCCGCGAAGACAAGGAGATTCTTGGTCCACTGCTGCGGGCGAAGTGAGAGCAGCAGACTGACGGGGATGGAGCGGCGGCTCGATGACCTCGTGATGTTCATCGGGGTACCGGAGGCCGCCGGACTGGACTGGACGCTGCGCGCCATGACGCGCGGTGCGAGCTTACGCCTTGGCCGAGGCGGAGAAGCTCTGGACCGCTTCGCTCTCCGAATCGTAGGTCTCGAACACTGTGAGCAGTTTGGTGATTGCCAACAGGTCCGTGATGCGCTTGGTGAGGTTCAGGAGCTTCAGACTGCCACCCTGGCGGCTCACCGTTGTGAACGTACGCACGATCTCACCGAGACCGGCGCTATCGATATATGGCACGTCCGCCAAGTTCAGGATGAGCTTCTTGGATCCCTGTTGGAGCAGGCTGTTGACCTTGTCCTTCAGGAGTTCGTCCCCCTCGCCCAGCATGACCCGACCTTTGAGGTCGAGCACTACGACGTCGCCAGTCTTCCGTTCCTCGATCTGCATGGAAAACGCTCCATAATTAGTGCGTGCGTGCCCGTGAGCTTAGCACACCCGCATTGTCGCCCGTCCGGGCGGAAGACCCGGTTTACGAGTAAAAAACACTCGCGCACGGCAACCTTGGTGGGCCACCCTGCGCGAGTGTGTCGAACGTGAATCGAGAAGCGAGCGACGCGTCAGAGGCCACCGGCCCCGGCGACCCGCCGGGACTGGAAGCACTCCTTGCAGAAGACAGGACGCCCCTGTGTTGGTCTGAAGGGAACCGTGGTTTCCCTACCGCATGCCGAGCAGTCAGTGACTGTTTCCACCCGTTCCCGCGCCGCGTTGGCGCCGGCCGGGCGGCTGGCTCGCTTACCCTTGCAGTTCTTACACCGCTTGGGCTCGTTCTTGAAGTTCTTGTCGGCGAAGAACTGTTGTTCCCCCGCCGTCCATGTGAACTCCGCGCCGCAGTCTACGCACCTAAGGATCCGGTCTTGGAACTCCATCGGTCGCCACCTCGTCGGGTCGGTCTACTCCAGCTCTCGCCGGAGCTTCTTCCGGTTCCGCTTGCGCGCCAGCGCCTGCTTTGCCCGACGCTTGTCTCCCGGCTTCAAGTAGAACGAGTGCTTCTTGATGTCCTTGATGATGTCTTCCTGCTGCACCTTCCGCTTGAACCGGCGCAGGGCGCTCTCAATTGACTCGCCCTCCTGAATCTTTACTTCTGCCACGAAAAATCACACCCCTTTCGGGTGGCGATGAAAATCATGCGTCTCTATCGACGAAATGATTAGAGGCCTAAACATGTTAGGCTATCACGGCAACGGCGGATTCTAGGCCCAAAGCCGGCCGAGGTCAACGAAATAGTCCCCCGGCGTTTTCGTGCGGTCTTGCCTCGATACTTCCCATAAATCATTGCTGATATGAGAGTTCTTGTCGTTGGCGGCGGCGCGCGTGAGCACGCTCTGGTCGCAAGGCTTGCGTCAGAGGTTGGTAAGTCGAAGATAGTGGCGGCTCCTGGCAACCCGGGAATCGCCGAGCTTGTCGCCGTCCGACCGGCAGACCTCGCCAATCCCGATGCGTTCGTAGCGATTGCCGACGAGTGGCAGGCTGACCTGACCATCGTTGGCCCCGAGGTACCGCTCAGTCTCGGCATCGCCGATCGCTTTGCCGAGAAAGGCCTGCTCCTGTTCGGTCCCACTGCCGCGGCAGCTCGACTGGAGTCGAGCAAGGCCTTCGCCAAGAGCTTTATGGCGCGGCACCGCGTCCCCACGGCGCGCTTCATCACCTGTTACGGCGCCGCTGAGGCGCGCGGGGCCGTGCGCTCAGGATTCACACTGCCCGTCGTGCTCAAGGCCGACGGGCTCGCCGCCGGCAAGGGAGTCGTTATCGCGCAGACTCTCGATGAAGCCGATGAGGCCATCGACGCGGCAATGAATGACGGCCGTTTTGGCACCGCAGGTCGGACGCTGGTCGTCGAAGAATGTCTCACCGGCCCAGAGGTGTCGTTCTTTGTGGTCAGCGACGGCACTCGCGTGGTCCCGATTGGCACTGCCCAGGATCACAAGCGGATCTTTGATGACGACCGCGGCCCGAATACCGGTGGCATGGGGGCGTTTGCGCCGAGTCCGCTCGTCGACGACGAACTGCACGAGCGGGTGATGCGTGAGATCGTCAGGCCGGTGATCGCAGGCATGGCGAGCGAAGGCTCGCCGTTTCGCGGATTTCTCTACGTGGGCTTGATGATCACCGCCAGCGGACCGCAGGTCATTGAGTTCAACGTACGACTGGGCGACCCTGAGGCGCAGGTTCTGCTGCCGCGACTGGCTGACCCACTGCTGCCCTTGTTGGTGGCCGCAGCGCGTGGCGATCTCTCCGCCATCGCCTGCCGGCTCACCGACGAGAAGCTGGTGGGCATCGTGATGGCATCGCGCGGCTATCCCGAGTCCGCCGCGTCGGGGCAGCCAATCGTCGGTATCGAGGCGGCGCAGGCACAGGGCGGCGTCATGGTCTGCCACGCTGGCACCGCGCTGCAGCGTGGCCAGCTGGTGACCGCCGGCGGTCGTGTCCTGACCGTAGTCGCGGGTGGCCCGACATTCGCCGTGGCGATCAATCGTGCCTATGCCGGCGTGGCCAAGATTCATTTCGACGGGATGCAGTTTCGCAGGGATATCGGCGCACGCGCTGTCAGTCCACCCACCACAACAGCGCTCGACGCCCAACATCGATAGCACCATGAAATACGCCGTGCTGACGTTCGGCTGTCGCGTCAACCAGGCCGACTCGCTCGGTTTCGAAGAAGAACTCACGGCTCGCGGCGCGAGCCCCGCAGACCTGGCGGACGCAGACCTGGTTGTGGTCAACACGTGCTCGGTGACCGCCAGCGCGGACCAAGCGGCCCGCCAAGCGATCCGCCGAGTGTCGCGCATCAACGCGTCGGCGCGTGTCGTCGTCACGGGGTGCTACGCCACTCGTCGTCCTGACGAACTCCGCGACCTGCCGAATGTGGCCAACGTCGTCTGCAATGACGACAAGCCGCGGTTGCTGCAGATCGCGTTGTCCGGGCTGACGACGGCGACGCGCTTTGCTGACGGCGAAGGCAGCTGCGGTGCCTCGATTGAGCCAGGCGTCGCCGGGCGCACGGCCTTCACCCTCCGCGTGCAGACGGGCTGTAGCGAATCGTGCGCCTACTGCGTCATCCCGACGACTCGTGGCGAGCCTCGGAGCCGGCCGATCGCAGAGGTGGCTCGGGAAGCGGTGCGTGTCGCGGCAGCCGGGTTCAAGGAAATTGCGATCACTGGAGTCCACCTCGGGTCGTACGGCCGCGATCTCGAGCCGAGAGCGTCTCTCGGCAGTCTGTTGCACGCCCTCGCTGACCTTGGACAGCCCGACACCTTGTTTCGGGTCAGCTCGCTCGAGCCGATGGACTGCACGAGCGAGATCGTCTCGCTCGTCGCTCGAGACCCGGCCTTCGCGCCGCACTTTCACCTGCCATTGCAGCACGCCAGCAACCGGATGCTGCGCGCCATGCGACGTCCCTACGGTTTCGAGTACTTCCGCGACCTCGTCGCGGACATCCGTGTCCGGATGCCGCTGGCCGCGATCGGTTCCGATGTCATTGTCGGTTTTCCCGGCGAGACCGACGACGACTTCGAGGAGTTGGCGCGCTACCTCGAATCGTCGCCGCTCACACACCTGCATGTCTTCCCGTACTCGCCTCGGCCGGGTACAGCCGCCGCCGGGATGTCGGATCCGGTGCCCGGCGTGCTGGTTCGGGAGCGGGGCACCAGGCTGCGGCAGATTTCAGAGCGGTTGTCGCGCCAGTTCAAAGCGCGTCAAACGGGCGTGATCCATCGGGCACTGACGATCGACGACGGTTCGACGGTGGTCACGGGAAACTATCTGAAGCTGCGAATCGACCCTGGAATCGTCCGCAACGAGTGGGTGCAGGTGCGAGTCGACGATGTGGACGCGAAGCGTGGAACGGTCGTGGCCGAGTTCGCGTCAGCTCATGGCGATCGCCAGCTTTTGCCCGGCTGATCGATTCTGCCCTTCGACGATCAGCTGGCCGCAGGCGGCGCGGATGTCGCGGCCGCGGCTCTTGCGCACGGACACCAGCACGCCCCGCTCCGCCAGCGTTGCGGCGAACCGATCGATCGTTTCGTCCGAGGGGCGCGTGAATGGAATCCCTGGTGCGGCGTTGAGCGGAATCACGTTGACCTTCGATTTCAGCCCAGCCAACAGCCTGGCCAGTCGCACGGCGTCTTCAGGAGTGTCGTTGACGCCGGCAAGCAGGACGTACTCGAAGGTGATGCGGCTGCGCTTCTTGACCGGAAACTTCCTGCAGGCCGCGATGATATCGGCGACGCCGTACTTGCGATTGAGCGGCACCAGTTCGCCCCGCTGTGCGTCGGTCGGTGCATGGAGCGAGACGGCCAGATTCGGCATGATCGGCTCCTGCGCGAGGCGCTCGAGGGCCGGAAGCAGGCCGACCGTCGACAGCGTGACCCGCCGCGGCGGGAGGCCGAAGCCATGAGCGTCCGCCAGGATGCGCAGCGCTTTCATGGTCTCGTCGTAGTTGTGGAGCGGCTCGCCCATCCCCATCAGGACAATGTTGAACGCCTTGTCGCGGAGGTCGAGCGCTCCGGCCAGCACCCGGACCTGACCGACGATTTCTCCCGCTGAGAGGTTACGCACGAGCCCCATCTTTCCAGTGAGGCAGAAGGCGCAGGCCATGGCACAGCCGACCTGTGTCGAAATGCAGAAGGTTTGCGCCGGGGTATCGGGGATGAACACCGATTCCACCTGCCGTCCGTCGGCAAGGCGCAGCAGGAATTTCTCGGTGCCGTCGGTTGAACGTTCGCGCACCACCAGTTGCGGCGTGCTGACCGCGAACTCGCGGGCCAGAGTGTCTCGAAGATCCCTGGACAAGTCGGTCATGGCCGCCACGTCGTCGACGCCTCGGCGATACAGCCATCGGAATATCTGTCTGGCGTGGAATCGCTGGTGACCGCGTGTCGCGAGGGCGTCCTCGAGAGACAGCCGCTCCAATTCGTGCAGCGCAATCGCTACCGGATGTTCCTGCTGATCAATCACTTGGCGCCTGCAATCGATTGTAGCCGGCGCGGTCGTCCGGTGGGGCGCGCTTGCCCGCGACGGCGCACGCGTGTTAAGATGCTTGTTCGCTTTTAATCCCTTTCGATTCAACGGGTTACAGCGCAGTTCTTCCACCTGTGTCCAGTTCACCCATCGTTCGCGACGTTCTTGGAAACGGGCTCCGTGTACTCACCGAGCGGATGTCCGAGGTCCGTTCAGTCAGCATTGGCGTGTGGTTGACCCGCGGTTCCCGGCACGAAACGTCCGACCGTGGCGGCATGGCGCATTTCGTTGAGCACATGCTGTTCAAGGGCACGCACACGCGAACGGCAGCCCAGATCGCCGAGGAAATCGACTCAATTGGTGGTCAGCTCGATGCGTTCACGTCGAAGGAGTACGCCGCCTACTACATCAAGGTTCTCGACGAGCATCTGCCGCTGGCCGTCGACGTGTTGTCCGATCTGGTCCTGAATCCGGCGTTCGCGCCCGGCGATATTGAGAAGGAAAAGAGCGTCGTCGTCGAAGAGATCAAGATGGTGGACGACATGCCCGACGATCTCGTCCACGAACTGCACACGCAGTCGTTCTGGGAGGGCCATCCTCTCGGGCGCCCGATCCTCGGCACACGCGACACCGTCGAGTCGTTCACGTCCGCTGCGCTCCACGACTATTTTCGCGGGGTGTACTCGCCGCGAAATCTGATCGTCTCAGCGGTGGGGCACATCGAGCACGGGCGTGTCATGGATCTGGTGGCGGAACGCTTCGGTGAGGTCTGTTTCGATGGTGCCCGTGTCGAGGAGCACGAACCGCGCGCCGTGCCCGCGATCCAGATACGACACAAAGAGCTTGAGCAGAGCCACGTGTGCCTGGGCTCGAGCGGCTACCGCCAGGATCACGACGACCGCTACGCGACGTACGTGCTCAACACGTTGCTCGGTGGCTCGATGAGTTCGCGCCTGTTTCAGAATATCCGGGAAAAGCGCGGACTCGCCTACGCCGTGTCGAGCGGCATGAGCTCGTATCGCGACACCGGTGCATTCACCGTCTACGCCGGTTGTGCCAACGAAGCCGTCGGTGAGGTGATCGACCTCATCGTGCACGAGTTGCGCGAGTTGCGCACGACTCTGGTGCCCGAGACGGAGCTACGGCGGGCGAAGAATAACCTCAAGGGCAGTCTGATGCTCGGGCTCGAAAGCACGTCGAGCCGGATGTCGAATCTGGCGATGAAGGAGATTTACTTCGGTCGCCAGTTCACGCTCGACGAAACCGTCTCTGCTGTCGAGGCCGTGACGGCAGACGACGTGCAGCGCGTGGCGACGGATCTGTTCCAGACGGGCAAGCTTGCCGCGACCGTTCTCGGCGCGGTGGACGGTTTCACGCTCCCCAGAGAGCGACTCGATTTAGAATAAGCACCTCCTCGTGATACCACGCTACACGCACCCTGAAATGGGGCGCATCTGGAGCGACCAGCGCCGCTATGAAACGTGGCTGCAGGTTGAAGCGGCCGCCGCCGACGCGATGGCAGCCGCCGGGATCGTGCCGCCAGAGGCGGCCCGCGATATCCGCGAACGCGGCGATTTCGATATCGCCCGCATCGAAGAGATCGAGCAGACCACGCAGCACGACGTCATCGCGTTCACCACCGCTGTCGCCGAGAAAGTCGGCCCATCGGCGCGGTGGATGCACTTCGGCATGACCTCGTCGGATGTCATCGACACCGCGCAGGCGTTGCAAATGCGCGAAGCGTGCGACGTGCTGCTGGGCGATCTGCAGGCGCTCGCCGACGCCATCCGCGCCCGCGCGGTCGAGCATCGCAAGACGCCGATGATTGGCCGGACACACGGCGTCCATGCCGAGCCGATGACGTTGGGTCTGAAGCTCGCCCTCTGGTACGCCGAGGTCGGGCGAAACATCGACCGCATCAGGCGGGCGCGAGAGGTGGTCTCGGTCGGCAAGTTGTCGGGCGCCGTTGGCACCTTCGCGCATTTGCCGCCATCGATCGAGGCTGACGTGTGTTCACGACTGGGTCTCGAGCCGGCGCCAGTGGCCTCGCAAGTGATCCAGCGCGACCGCCATGCCGAGCTTCTGTGTACGCTCGCGATTACCGCCGCGTCGTTGGAGAAGTTTGCCCTCGAGATTCGTGGCCTGCAGAAGACGGAGATCGGCGAGCTCGAAGAGCCGTTCGCCAAGGGCCAGAAAGGCTCGTCCGCAATGCCGCACAAGCGCAATCCGATCGGTTGTGAACAGGTCGTCGGCCTGGCGCGGCTCGTTCGCGGCAACGCACATGCGGCCATCGAGAACATTGCGCTCTGGCACGAACGGGATATTTCCCACTCGTCGGTCGAGCGCGTCATTCTGCCGGACAGTTTCATCGCGCTCGATCACGTGCTGCGTCGCTTCACGCGCATCGTCAATGGCATGGTCGTGTATCCCGATCGTATGCGCGAGAACCTCGAGCGCTCACGCGGGGTGGTGTTCTCCGGCACGGTGTTGCTCGAACTCGCCCGTAAGGGGGTGTCGCGGGAGGGCGCCTACGCCCTCGTCCAGCG
>CADEEX010000073.1 GCA_902826465.1 uncultured Acidobacteriota bacterium | reverse complement strand
CGATCAAAGCGCGCGAGCGCGTTGATGCCGAAGTTTGGCGCCTGCTCGCTCAGCACACGATTGCCGGCGATCGCGGCGTTGACGATGGCGAGCGACGCTGTGGCGGCTTGCGACTGCAGTCGGCGCGACAACTCATCGGGCCAGCGATTGTTGGAGTCAGCCGTCGAGCGCGTCCCGTCGGTGATGGAGTCGCCGATGGTGACAATCGCACGCGTCGGTCTCGCGGCCGCCACCTCGACGCGAGACAGCAGCCACCACGACGTCATCGTCGATGCGACAGGAAACGCGGCCGCTCCCGCGAAGTCTCCAGCGGATGACAGAAAGCTCGTCGCCGCGGCCGCACCGTGCAACGTCAATGGTGAACTCCAGGTGGCCGTGTTGCCAGGCAGGTACAGATCAATCGCGAGGTCGGCCAGCGGCGCGACACCGAGCGCCACCGGGTCGCTCACCAGCACCGCGCCGGCGGGAATGGTGGCCTCGGACCGGCCGCCAAACAGCAGCGTGCGATCCGATCCAGGCACGATGGCGGCGCCTCGCTCCCGAAGGGCGACGTGCGCCGATCCGATCGTGATCGGGAGCGTGCCGAAGACGTTGCTGAGCACCACGCGCACCCGATCGCCTCGCACGGATGTCCGGACGACCTGCCTGAGGGTCTGATTCGACGCCTGCAGCGACGCCGGCGGCGCGGCTCCAGCCGGCGGTGCGAGCGGCGGCGCCGTGGTCGCAACAGGCGCTGCGGGCGGACGCCACGTGTCCGCGGTGCCCCACGTTCCGACCCAGCGCTCTCGAGTCTGGGCCTGGGCCCATGCGATTTCCGGAAGACAGAACGTCAACAGGAGAAGAAGCGCGACCGAGGGGCGCTGTGTCATGAGCGAAAAACTAACACTTTTCGCGCCTAACCATCCGCTGCCCGTCACCGTCTAACCCTCCCGAATGGACGCCATGAACCAGGCGGCAACGCTCGGTCGGGCCCGTCAGGGCGACGATGAGGCGTTCGCGGCCCTCGTCCAGGCACAGAGCCGCCGTGTGTTTCAGCTGGCGTTCCGCAGAATGCGCAACGAGCAGGACGCCGAAGACGTGGAAGGAATCGAGCGACTAGGTGCGTGCGGTGTCGCTCGTTGCCGCGGTGCCGGGCCACTGGCGTCGCGAGGCGAGCCAGACGGCGCTCACGCCGAACACGGCAATCGCGCCTCCCGCGGTTGACGCCACGCGCACGCCGTCCGCGACAGCCGGCCTCATGACGTCGTCGATGCGCAGATACTGGCCAGCGCGGGCCGCCAACACGGCGTCGTGCGAGTAGCGCCGGCCCGCCAGTACCAGTACGCGGTCGAAGACGACGTTCCACACGCTGAAGGCGAGCACGATCCACAGCAGCAGCGCCAGGCGGACCTTCGTGCGCGACGTCATGACGGCGTGAGCGCCGAGACGACGTCCCGCACCTGCGCGATCGTCCACTGCAACTCGTCGTCTGTGATCACAAACGGCGGCATGATGTAGATGACGTTGCCGAGCGGACGAAGCAGCAGGCCGCGTCGTATGAACTCCGCCGACAGTCGCGGACCGATGTCGTCAAGGTAGCCACCGGCCGCCTTGGTCTCCTTGTCGGCGACGAGTTCGACGATGCCGACGCCGCCGATCACGCGCACATCGCCCACCGTCGGGAGCGAGAGGAGCGGCGTGAGGCCGTCGGCAAGCTGCCGTTCGATGCCGGCGACTCGGTCGAGGGCCGCGGTGTCCCGGAGCAGATCGAGGCTGGCCAGGGCGACGGCGCAGGCCAGCGGGTTCGCGGGGAACGAGTGACCGTGAAAGAACGTACGGCCACGGTCGGCGCTCAGGAACGCTTCGTAGATCGCGTCAGTGGCCAGCGTGGCGCCGAGTGGCAGGTAGCCGGCGGTGAGCGCTTTCGAGAGGCAGAGAATGTCGGGCGACACCGCGGCGTGCTCGCACGCGAACATCCGTCCCGTCCGCCCGAAGCCGGTGAGCACTTCGTCGGCAATCATCAGGGTGTCGTAGCGATCGCAGAGCGCGCGCACGTGCGCCAGATACTCGCGCGGCCACACGATCATGCCGCCGGCACCTTGCAGCATCGGCTCGATGAGCACTGCGACGGTGTCGCCGGCGTGTCGTTCGAGCAGCGCCTCGAGCGTTTCGTCGGCGCGGAGGGGCGCAGGGCCAGATGGCCCTGCCAATGCGCATTCCACGTGACACCGATCGCGCGTGAGCCCCACGGGACAGCGATAGCAGTACGGCGCATGCGCCCGCGCCACATCGAACAGCAGCGGCGCGAACGGACGCGTGAAGAGCGAGAGCTCGCTGGCAGACATCGCGCCCACGGTGTCGCCGTGGTAGGCATGGTGCAGCGTGATGAAGGTGCGACGGGTTGCGCCGCGATTGGCCCAGTACTGCAGGGCCATCTTCATGGCCACTTCAACGGCCGTGGAGCCATTGTCGGAGTAGAACACTCGCGACAGTCCCCGCGGCGCCAGCGCCAGCAGCCGTTCGGCGAGCGCCACCGCCGGCTCGTGCGTGCAGTTCGCAAACACCACGTGTTCGAACCGTGCCGCCTGTTCGGCCAGCGCCGCGTTCAGCACCGGGTGCGAGTGTCCGTGAATGTTCACCCACCACGACGAGGTGCCGTCCAGCAGTCGCCGACCATCGTCGGTATAGAGGTAGACCCCCTCACCGCGCACGATGGGCAGCGGCGCCGGACGCGTGAGCATCTGGGTGTAGGGATGCCACACGACCGCGGCGTCGCGCGAGGCGAGAGACGAGGGACGGGGCTCGGGGCTCGGGGCTGGGGGTTGGGGGCTCGAAGAGCCGGGTTCGAGGCTGGCAAGCGTCCAGCTCTCGGTCGCGCGGTGCAGCGATTCCGGCGTCAGCGGACGCAGCAGCGGCAACTCGCCGATGACCCGGACATCGCCGTACCGCTCAATCGATTCGCGATTGTCGCCGTTGGGCTCTCCAACCATCACCACGCCGGCGATGCCCACTGATCGGCGACGCAGCGCGTCGAGCGTGAGCAGCGTGTGATTGATGGTGCCGAGGCTGCTCCGGGCAACCACCACGGCAGGCACACCGAGGCGTGCTATCAGGTCAATCATGAGGTCGCGACCGTTCACGGGAACGAGCGCGCCGCCCGCCCCCTCAACGACCCAGAACTCGCCCGGTGGCTGTGCCGACGCCAGCGTGACGAGGTCGTCGAGATCGATCGCCTGGCCGGCTGCGCGTGCCGCCAGATGCGGTGACACAGGCTGAAGCAGCCGCACTCCCGCATCGTAGATGTCGGCGGGCACGCACGCCCCGAGGACGCGGACCGTTTCGGTGTCGTTGTCGTGCTCGATCCCGGTCTGGATCGGCTTCCAGTAGCGGACGCGGTGATGTCCGCGCAGCGCCGCCACCAGCGCCGCCGACACCACGGTCTTGCCGACACCGGTATCGGTGCCGGTCACGAACACGCCTCGGAACGCGTCGTCAGACATCAGCCGTTGCCGCGTGCTCGCGCAGCGCCGCGCCGAGAGCCGCAACAAACCGATCGATCGTGCCGTCCGACAGCGTCGTATTGACCGACACGCGAAGGCGCGCGGTGCCCTCCGGCACCGTCGGCGGTCTGATCGCGCGCACATCGAACCCTTCGGCCTGAAGCGCCGCAGCCACCGCGATCGCGCGGTCGTTCTCGCCAATGACGATCGGCACGATGTGCGAATCGCCGTCAGCGACGCTGAGGCCCTGAGCACGGAGCGCCGTGCGCAGGTAACGGGAGCGCGACTTCAGGGTCGCTCGCCGCTGCGGCTCGTCGGCCACGATGTCGAGGCTGGCGCCGATCGCGTACGCCAGGGCAGGCGGCGCGGCCGTTGAGAAGACGAAGGGGCGCGCCCGTTGCACCAGATAGTCGATGGCCCACGACGGACCCGCCACAAACGCGCCGCTGACACCGAGCCCCTTGCCGGCAGCGTTGACAGACAGACACGCGTTGGCGTCGAGGCCTGCCGCTTCCATCAGGCCGGAACCGCGGGCGCCGTGGATGCCGACCGCGTGCGCTTCGTCAACGACGAGCGTGGCGCCGTACGACGCGCAGACATCGGCATACTCCGTGAGAGGGCTGAAGTCGCCGTCCATGCTGTACAACGACTCCACGACGACCAATGCCACACCGTCTGTCGGCGTTGCCCTGAGCAGATCGGCGACGGCGTCCGCGTTGTTGTGCGGTGCGATCGTCACACCCGCGCGTGACAGCCGCGTGCCATCGATCAGGCTGGCGTGATTTCTTGCGTCGGACACGATCCGATCGCCGCGTTCGCCGAACGCGCTGAGGACGGCGATGTTCGCCAGGTAGCCAGAAGAGAAGTAGAGCGCCGCGTCGGTCCCCTTGAATCTGGCGAAGCGCCGCTCGACCGACGCGAAAGCCTCGCGATCCCCGCGCAGCAGACGCGACCCGGTGCTGCCGCATCCCTCTTCGGCGACACCGCGGATGAACGCCTCCCGCACGCGAGCATCCATGGCCAGTCCGAGGTAATCATTCGACGACAGGTCAATCCCTGACGGGGGACGCATGACGCGGCCAAGACCGCGCGCCTGCAACTCGGCGAGATGACGGAGGGTGCGAAGGGCGAGCCGACTATCCGCCGGCATGCGCGGGCGCCGACGCGTTGGACGTCGTCAGGCGCATGCCCAGCCGGTCGAGCAGCGCCTCGTCGTGCGTGGTGCCGGGGTTGGGCGTGGTCAGTAATCGCTCGCCGAGGAACACCGAGTTGGCCCCGGCAAGGAAGCATAGCGCCTGCGCTTCGTCGGAGAGCGACATCCGGCCGGCGCTGAGCCTGACGAACGACGTCGGCATCAGGATGCGAGCCGTGGCAATGGTGCGGACCAGTTCGATCGGATCCTCAGCCTTCATGTCGGCAAGCGGCGTCCCTTCAACGCGCACCAGCAGATTGACCGGCACGCTTTCTGGGTGCGGATCGAGCGTTGCCAGCTGCTGCAGCATGCGGCAGCGGCCGCCCATGTTCTCGCCCATGCCGATGATGCCGCCCGAGCAGACCGTGATGCCGGCATCGCGGACGCGCTTGAGGGTGTTCAGACGATCGTCGTAGGTGCGCGTGGTGATGATGTTGCCGTAGAACTCAGGCGACGTATCGAGGTTGTGGTTGTAGGCGCTCAGGCCCGCATCGGCCAGCTGGTTCGCCTGATCCTGGGTGAGCATGCCGAGCGTGCAGCACGCTTCCATCCCGAGGCCGCGGACCATCCGCACCATGTCGAGCACCTGCGTGAACTGCGCGCCCTTTGGTGCATCGCGCCAGGCGGCGCCCATGCAGAAGCGGGTCGCGCCCTGTTCGCGCGCGCGTGTGGCCGCCTCGGTCACGTCTTCGAGCGATGCCAGATCCGTCCGCTTGACGTCTGTTTTATAGTGCGCCGATTGCGGACAATAGGCGCAGTCCTCAGGACAGCCACCGGTCTTGATGCTGAGCAGCATGCAGCCCTGCACCTCGTCCGGACGGTGATGCGCCCGATGCACCGTCTGCGCGCGGAAAATCAGGTCTGGCAGGGGCGAGGCGTAGATGCGTTCGATCTCAGAAAGCGACCAGTCGTGCCGAAGCACCGGGGCGGCAACAGTCACAGTGCACTACTGTAGCAAGAACCACGCAAGCGACACCAGCAAGGCCACGGCAACAACGATCCAGACGATGCGCGACACGCCGCGGCTGGCGGGCGCGACATACGGTTCGTGCTTCCGGTCCGTGGTTGCGGTGCCACAGCGATAGCAAATCAACGCCTTCTCGGCGATTTCCGTTCCACAGCGACGACACTTCATGCGATTTCCGACTATTTTGTCACCAGCTGTTCGCTGACGAGGGCCAATGACTGCAGGCCGTAGACATCGCGCGGCAGTTGGCGCACGCGCACCCGGCGGAGCCGCTTGAAGCGCCGGTCGATCTCTTCAAGATACGTCATTTCCTGCGCCTTTCGCTCACGATAGAACTCTCCCTCGAGGCCGTCCGGCAGCACGCGGTTGACGATCAACGCGCCAACATCGACCCCCGTGTCGCCCAGCAGTTCCGCCGCGCGCTCGGTTTCCTCGATGGCCAGGCGCTCAGGAATGGTGACGAGGGCGAAGGACGCGCTGGCGCGATCCATGATCGTGCTGCGCAGCCGGGCCAGGCGCTCCTGGCGCCGCGTCAGTGCCAGCAGAATGGGATCGGTGGCCAGCGCCTCGTCAGCGCTCTGCTCGCCGTGGTCGATTTCGACGACGGCGCGGCGATGGCGGACCAGGGCCTGAATCCACGACGTCATCGCATCCGGCATGCGCAGCAGCTGCAGCGTATGGCCGGTCGGCGCGGTATCGAAGACGATCATGTCGTAGGACTGCTGACGGTCGACGATGAGATCAATCATCTTGTCGAGGAGCGCCACCTCCGTCATGCCCGGCGAGGCCGCTGCCAGTTCAATCTGACGGTTCGCCTGCCTCAGCACATTGGCACTGAACATCTTCTGGATATCGCGCTTGACGTCGGCGATGTACCGAGCCGCCTCCTGCTCGCCATCGATCTCGAGTCCCCAGAGGCCGCTCCCGAGCGCCACCTCACGAGGCCCGATGGCGCGCTCGAAGATGTCGGCGGTCGAGTGAGCCGGGTCGGTCGACACCAGCAGCACACGTTGCCCGCGCTGGCTCGCCGCGAGGGCGAACGCCGCGGAGCACGTGGTCTTGCCGACCCCGCCCTTGCCGCCAAAGAAGACGACCTGGCGTTCGAACAGCGAGTTCAGCAGCACGGAAGGTTGGCGAGCGGCGAATGATCCATGCCCATGCGCCGGTGCCAGAGATGAAACTGGTCGAGCAGGTAGGGATAGATTTCGAGCAGATACAGCGTGGCGGGATTCGGCAAGGCCGTGGCTTCCATGAAGCACAGCAGCATGAACAGATCGTTGAGATCCGCCGTCTCCTGCCGGAGCTTGTGTTCGTACTGGCCGTAGGCCGCGCCATGCATGAACTCGCCCAGGCGCTTGCGATATTCGGCGAGCTGTTCGTGCCACGACATGGACGAAATCATAGCGCAGCCCCCGGGATATATTGCCGGTGGCAGGTTTGACTGCGAACAGGAGGAACGATTGAGAGTTTCGACCACGGTCGGTGCCGTCATCATCGTCACCGTCACGATGTTGCTGACGGCACCAGGCCCTCAGGCACAGATTCGCACCATGACCCTGACGGCCACAGCGCCCGCCGATCTGCGCTCGTCCGACGAGACGGTCGATCGGATGGCGCGCGCTGGCGAACTTCAGGTCCGTCGCACCGACGTCGACACCCTGCTGCCGACGCGCCGTCATGAACGCCTGCAACAGTTCTACAAGGGCATTCGGGTGTACGGCGCCGGCGTCTCCCGCCAGTTCGACGGCAACCTCACGGTGTCGGTGTTCGGCACCATCTACCAGGGCATCGACCTCAACGTGGCACCGCAGCTGACCGTCGGCGATGCGACCGCGATCATCGCCCGCGAAAGCGGGGTCACTCTCGGCGATAACCGTGCCCCGACGCTGCTGATTCTTCCCGACGAGGGCGATTATCGTCTCGTCTACCACGCGTCCGTCTTTACGGGCGACGGGGCATGGGAGTACTTCATCGACGCTGGCAACGGCGTCATCGTCCGCCGGCTTGACGCGGCGCGCCGCCAGGCGGCGGCCGCCGTCGGCACCGGTACCGGCGTCCTCGGCGACCAGAAGAAGATGAGTACCACCGAAGTCGCCGGCGGGTTCCAGGCTGCCGACGCATTGCGACCGCCGGTCATCCGCACGTACAACATGCGGGGTGACATCTTCCGCACCATGAGTATCGCCAATGGACAGCTTGATCTGCTGACCTCAGACCGCGCCTCTGACGGCGACAACCACTGGACGGACACCGCCGTTGTCGACGCGCACGCCTACGCCGGTTACACCTACGATTTCTATTTCAAGCGCTTTGGTCGGCGCGGATTGAACAACGCCAACTCGCCGATTCTGAGCCTCGTCCATCCCGCCAGTCGCAGTAATGTCTTCAACGTGACCGGCTCGGTCCTTTCCCTCTATTACACGAATGCATTCTTCAGTGAGGTGTTCGGGGGCATGGTGTACGGCGACGGACTGCCGCCTGGCGTGACTGTTGGCGGCCGCTCGTGGGACTACGTCTCCGGCGCACTCGACATCGTCGGACACGAGCTGACACACGCGGTGATCAGCGCGAGTTCGGATCTGATCTACTTTGGTGAATCCGGCGCACTGAATGAAAGCTTCGCCGACATGATGGGCACGGCGATCGAGTTCTTCTTCCAACCTGCCGGAAACGGGCCACTTCGTGCTGACTACCTGTGCGGCGAGGACGTCGTCAGCGGCGGCGGCCTGCGCTCACTGGCGAATCCGCTGGCGTATGACGATCCTGACCACTACAGCCGGCGCTATCTCGGCCCCGACGACAACGGCGGCGTTCACACGAACTCCGGTATCGGGAACCAGTGGTACTACCTCGCGATCGAGGGCGGCACCAATCGCACCTCTGGTCAATCGGTCACCGGCGTCGGCGCCGCCAACCGTGATCAAATCGAGAAGGTCGCCTATCGGGCGTTCACCCAGTTGCTGGCACCGAACGCCAACTATGCGGCGGCCCGCGCTGCCACGATTCAGGCCGCGCGCGATCTGTATGGCGCCAACAGCAATGCCGAGCGTGCCGTCACCCAGTCGTGGAACGCGGTGGGGGTGAACTGATGCGCCGCGCTCTGATTTTCACGTGGCTCCTCGGCGTCGCCGGCTCCGGCCTGGCCCACGCACAACAGCCGGCAGGCGGCGCCACCACGCCGCGGCCAACGGGTACGACGGCGGCGCAGCCACCCCGAGGGCGCCCGGCGCAACCACCGCCGCCGCGGCGTGCGGCGCCGCCACCCTTCGGTCCCCGGTTCCGGGTCAGCGTCAACGCCGGCCTGCAGGTCGCCGGTCCCGCGATCACGCAGGACTTCAGCTACGACCTGAACGCCGACCAGGCGCGCATCGTGAATGAGATCGCCACCGCCAATGGCGTGTTCGTCGACGTCGGCCTGGCCTACACGCTCACGCGCACAGGCGTCGCGGCCGGCGTGGCCTTCTCAGCCACCTCGCGTACCAGCAGCAGCGAACTCACGGCGGAATTGCCACACCCGTTCTACTTCACCGACAGGACGGTGCAGGCCACAGTGAACGATCTGAAGGGTTCGGAGCAGGGCGTCCACATCTTCCTGTCGTATCCCGTTCCGCGGAAGCCGACGAGCGCGCTCGAGGTCTCGCTCTTCGGCGGGCCGTCCCTGTTCACCGTCAAGCAGGACCTCGTCACCAGTGTCGTCACCAGCGAAAGCTACCCGTACGACGATGTGACGTTGACCTCGGCCACGCTGGCCAGCCCCAGGCCATCCGCTACCGCATTCGGCTTCAACGTCGGTACCGACGTCAGCTGGCGGCTGACCCCGACGCTACGGGTGGGCGGGCTGTTACGGTTCACGCGTGGCACCGCCACCCTCGACGACGGCTTCGGCGACGAGGTGTCGGTTGACGCTGGCGGTCTCATGGCCGGCGCCGGCATTCGCGTGATCTTCTAGTGGCCACGATCGGGGCCCGCCGATAGCCTTCACTGTTGGCGGCGCCCCGGCCGCGTTATGCTAGGGGGATAGCTTTATGCCAACCCTCTTTCACAACGTCTGGAACGCGCACTCGGTGCGCACTCTGCCGAGCGGACAGACTCAGCTGTTTGTCGGCCTGCACCTGATTCACGAAGTCACCAGCCCGCAGGCCTTCGACATGATTCGCCAGCATGGCTGGCGCGTGGCGTTTCCCGAGCGTACCTTCGCTACGGTCGACCACATCGTGCCGACCAGCGTGCAGAAGCGTCCGTTCATCGACCTCACCGCTGAGGAGATGACCTCGGTCCTCGAACGCAACTGCCACGAGTACGGCATTCAGCTGTACGCACCAGGGGCGTCCGGTGGTGAACACCAGGGCATCGTCCACGTCATCGGTCCGGAGATGGGGCTGACGCAGCCAGGCATGACGATCGCGTGCGGCGACAGTCACACCTCGACGCACGGCGCGCTCGGCGCCATTGCCTTCGGCATCGGCACCTCACAGGTGCGCGACGTGCTCGCCTCGCAGAGCCTGGCGCTCGATCCGCTCAAGGTGCGCCGCATCAACGTCGACGGTCATCTGCGTCCCGGCGTCTTCGCCAAGGACGTCATTCTGACGATCATCCGCCGCCTCGGCGTCCAGGGCGGCGTCGGCTTCGCCTACGAATACGGTGGATCCACGGTCGACCGCATGACCATCGACGAGCGCATGACCATGTGCAACATGTCGATCGAAGGCGGCGCGCGTGTCGGCTACATCAACCCGGACGACACCACGTTCCGCTACATCGAAGGACGGCCGTTCGCACCACAGGGACCGGCGTTCACGCGTGCGGTCGAGTGGTGGCGGCAGATTGCCTCGACACCAGATGCCGAGTACGACGACGTGGTGCACATCGACGCCGGATCGATCGAACCCACCGTGACGTGGGGCATCAACCCGGGCCAGTCGGTGGGCATCCACGAAGCGATTGCCACCAACGCGGATGAAGAAGCGCTGACGTTCATGGGCTTCAAGGCTGGCGCACGCGTTGAAGGCACGAGGATCGATGTCGCGTTCATCGGCTCGTGCACCAATGGCCGCCTGTCGGACCTCGAGGAAGCGGCAAAGATCGTCAAGGGACGCCACGTGGCGCCACACGTCAAGGCGCTGGTCGTCCCTGGCTCGCAAGCGGTCAGCCGCGCCGCAGTCGCGAGGGGGCTCGATCAGGTCTTCACCAACGCCGGCTTTGAGTGGCGCGGTGCTGGCTGCTCGATGTGCCTGGCGATGAATCCTGACAAGCTCGAAGGCAACCAGATCTGCGCGTCGTCGTCCAACCGCAACTTCAAGGGCCGCCAGGGCAGCCCGACCGGCCGCACGCTGCTCATGAGTCCGGCGATGGTCGCCGCCGCCGCGGTGTCTGGTGAAGTCGTCGACGTCCGCGCCATGCTCGACGAGGTACACGCGTAATGCCCGCCATCACTTCCATCGCCGGACGCGGACTGCCACTTCGTGGCGACGACCTCGATACCGATCGCATCATGCCAGCGCGCTTCCTGCGCGCGGTCACGTTCGAAGGGCTCGAGAACCACGTATTCGAAGACGACAAGAAGGACAACCCGAATCATCCATTCAACGACGCCAAGTACAAGGGCGCAGCGATTCTGGTGGTGAACTCGAACTTCGGCTGCGGATCGTCGCGCGAGCATGCGCCGCAAGGACTGGCGCGCTACGGCATCCAGGCCATCGTCGGCGAATCGTTCTCCGAGATTTTCCTCGGCAACTCGGCGGTACTCGGCATTCCATGCTTCACTGCCGAGAAGACGGCGATCGAGCACCTGCAGGCGGCCATCGAGAAATCGCCGGACCTCGTCATCGAGGCCGATGTCGCCAACGGCGTCGTGTCTGCGGGCACACTCGGCATCGAGGCCACGGTGCCGTCTGGGCTGCGCGACGCGTTCGTCACCGACCAGTGGAATCCGACTGCGATGCTGCTCGCCGACTTCGACAAGGTCAGGGCCATCGCCAAGGGCTTGCCCTACGTATCAGGTTTCTGAGCAGGGCCACGGAGGCGCGGAGACACAGAGACTTTCCGCTCGGTGCCTCGGTGTCTCAGTGGCTATTCAACCTTCATCTCCTGCGCGACGGCCAGAAACGCGTTTGCGGCATGTGACCGGTGGGCTTTGCGGCAGACCAGCGTGAGCTGACGCTTGCGCGAGATGCCGACCACGGGCACGGCCACGAGACGTCCGCTCGCGATTTCGGTGACCGCGCACCGGCGCGGCAGCAACGCCACCCCCAGCTGCAACTCCACCGCGCGCTTGATGCCGTCAAGACTTGGCAGCGCAATCACCATATTCAACGAGATGTGCTTGTCCTCGAAGAGGCGAAGCACGCGTTCGCGCGCTGGTGACGGATCGTTGTGCGCCACCACAGGCTCGCCGGCCACGTCTTCCATACTCACCTGTTTGCGACCGGCCAGCGGGTGCGTCGGCGCCATGAGCAGCACGAGTTCATCGCTGCCCACCGACACTTCGAGCAGCCCCTCTTCAGCCGGACGGAAGGTGAGCGCACCGAAGTCGAGGCTCCCCTGCTGTACTTCGACAGCGATCTGACGCGCCGGCACGCGTCGGACGTCGATGGCAATGTCGGGCACCTTGGCGCGAAAGCGCGCCATCAGCGGCAGCAGTGTGTGGATCGCCGCCTCGTTCGCGCCAATCAGCACGCGGCCGCGTCGCAGGTCGCGCAGTTCGCGCATCGCAGACTCAGCCTCTTCGGCCAGGCGAATCAGGCGCTGGCCGTAATTCTGAAGCACTCGACCGGCATCGGTGAGCGTGCCGCTCTTCGACGAGCGATCGAATAACTGCTCGCCGAGGTCCTCTTCGAGGCGTTTCACCGCCTGACTGACGGCGGGTTGTGTGCGATGCACTTTGGCCGCGGCCCGCGAGAAACTTCGTTCCTCGGCGACGGCCAGGAAGATGCGCAGAGCGGCAATGTCCATCAATGATGATTATCTTAACGTAATAATTATCACTTTGACTTCTAGCACGCCGACCTTTACAACAGACTTACTATGAGCCAGTCCAAAGAGCACATCGTCGTCTTCGACACCACCCTCAGGGACGGTGAACAGGCCCCAGGATTCTCAATGGATGTGCCAGCGAAACTCGAGCTGGCCCGGCTCCTCGACGCCCTGGGCGTCGACATCATCGAAGCGGGGTTCCCCATCGCGTCACCGGCCGACGCCGAGGGCACCTTCCGCGTCGCCACAGAGATTCGCCGTCCCGTCATTGCCGCGCTGGCCCGATGCCGCAAGCTCGACATCGAAGAGGCCGCCAAGGCACTGAAGCCGGCCGAACGGAAGCGCATTCATACGTTCCTCGCCACCTCGGATCTTCATCTGGAGCGCAAGCTTCGCATTACCCGCGAGGCCTGCCTCAGCGCCATCGTTGACTCGGTTCAGTTCGCCCGTCAGTTCACGGACGATGTCGAGTTCTCGGCTGAGGACGCGACCAGGTCCGACCGCGACTTCCTCTGCCGGGTGGTCGAAGCCGCCATTACCGCCGGGGCCACCACCATCAACCTCCCCGACACCGTTGGCTTTACGATTCCCGCCGAAAGCTTCGACTTCTTCTCTGAAATCCGCCGCCGCGTTCCCAACTCCGACAAAGCCATCTTCTCCGCACACTGTCACGACGACCTCGGGTTGGCAGTGGCCAACAGCCTGGCAGCCGTTGAAGGGGGCGCACGGCAGGTCGAGTGCACCATCAACGGCATCGGCGAACGCGCCGGCAATGCCTCGCTCGAAGAACTCGTGATGGCGCTTCGCGTGCGCGCTGACCGCCTGCCGTTCGATACCGCCATCAACTCACAGGGGCTGTTCCAGGCGAGCCAGCTCCTGTCGAAGCTCACCGCGGAGCCCGTGCAGTCGAACAAGGCCATCGTCGGCCGGAACGCGTTCGCGCACGAGGCCGGCATTCATCAGGACGGCATGCTGAAGGACGCACGCACCTACGAGATCATGCGCCCGCAGGATGTCGGCCAGACGGCCGATCAACTGGTCCTCGGCCGTCACTCAGGCCGCCACGCCGTGGCCAAGCGCGTCGAGCAGCTCGGACTGACGCTCTCGGCCGATGAACTCGCCCAGCTGTATCAGGCGGTCACCACGATGGGCGAACACAAGAAGGGGATTGGCGACAACGACCTGCGCCGCATGGTCGAGCGCGTGCGCGCCGGACAGCACTCCCACGCCTGACACATGGCTGATTGCTGATTGCTGATTGCTGATTGGGCGATTGGCGATTGGTCCAATCATCAATCGACGATCGACAATCAGCAATTGAATAGAATCAGTTCATGATTCCGCTGCGGGACGTGATTCCGTCCCGGACCGTGCCGTTCTTCACGGTCACGATCATTATCATCAACGCGCTGGCGTGGCTGTTCGAGCTGTCGCTGTCACAAGACGACCTGGCCG
>CADEEX010000072.1:10174-14112 GCA_902826465.1 uncultured Acidobacteriota bacterium | reverse complement strand
TGGCCTGGATTCCGCCGGGGTCGCCCGACGAAGCGCTGGCGCGACAGATCAATTTCGAACAGCTGCCGGCGCACGTGGCCGTGATCATGGACGGCAATGGCCGATGGGCGGCCGATCGTCATCTGCCGCGAGTCGAAGGCCACCGAGCCGGTATCAACTCGGTGCGCGACGTAGTCGAGACCTCGGCCCGCCTGGGCCTCGACGTGCTCACGCTCTACGCCTTCTCGATGGAGAACTGGAAGCGCCCGGCCGCAGAAGTCAGCATGCTGATGCTGCTGCTCAAGCGCTACATCCGGCTCGAAATCGATACGCTGCGCAGGCACAACATCCGGTTCAGGACCATCGGCCGCGTCGATGAACTGAGTCCGGACGTGCGCAAGGCGCTCGACGCTGGGATCGCCAAGACGGCTGGCAACACGGGCATGCTGTTCAATATCGCGCTCAATTATGGGGGGCGTGCGGAAATTGTCGACGCGGTCCGTCGTGCGATCGTGGAGGGTATCGATCCGGCCACGCTCGACGAACAGCGATTCGGCGACCTGCTCTACACCGGAGGACAACCGGATCCGGATCTGCTGATTCGGACGAGCGGCGAGATGCGCATCAGTAACTTTCTACTCTGGCAGATTGCCTACGCCGAGATCTGGGTGACCGAGACGCGCTGGCCAGATTTCAGACGGCGCCACCTGCTCGAGGCGATCATCGCGTATCAGAAACGCGATCGCCGGTACGGCGGCATCAAGGCGCCCGCTGTGGCGCTTGGCGCCAAGTGACGCGCGTCCTCAGCGGCGCAGTCCTCCTGATTCTCATGCTGGCGGCCGTGTGGTTTGCCCCGCCGCTGCTGTTCCTGATCGTCGCCGAAATCCTGCTCTGGCTCGCCTGTCGCGAGTACGCCGCACTGGCCGGAGCGAGTGGTGTCGCCATTCCGGTCACGGTCGCCACCACCGGCGCCATGCTGACCGCCGCCGCCTTCGCGCCGATCGCCCTGCGCGCGCTGTTCTGGGCTCCTGTCGATACCGTGCTGATGTCAGCCGTGGTCACGATCGGTGCGTTATCGCTCGGTCGCTGGCAGGGCGAACGCGACGCGGTTGCCCATGTCGGAGCCGCGCTGGTCCCGCTGCTGTATCTCGGCCTGCCGTTTGGCGCGATGCTCGCCATTCGCGAGATGTGGGGCCGGGAAGCGTTGCTGCTGTTGATGCTGTCGGTCGCTGTGAGCGACACGGCCCAGTACTACACCGGCCGACGCTATGGGCGTCGTCATCTCGCCCCGGCCATCAGCCCGAAGAAGACGATTGAGGGGGCGATCGGTGGATTCGCCGCCGGCGCCGTCGTCATGATGCTCGCCGGTTGGTTCTGGTTGCCGATCGCGCCTTGGTGGTTGCGTGGGCTGCTCGGCGCTACGCTGGTCGCGCTTGGCATCTGTGGCGACCTGTTCGAGTCGATGCTCAAGCGCAGCGCCGGGGTGAAGGACAGCTCGGCACTGATCCCCGGCCACGGGGGTGTGCTCGACCGCATCGACGCGCTCCTGTTCGCTGCCCCCATCTACTACGTCGTGCTCAAGAACTTGTGACCGCGTCATGAGGTTCCGGTGAAGCGCATCGCTATTCTGGGGTCGACCGGTTCCATCGGTCAGAGTGCACTCGCCGTAATCGCCGCGCATGCGGATCGATTGTCGGTGGTCGGTCTGGCCGCTGGCGAAAATGTCGAGCGCCTTGCCGAGCAGATCATGAGCTACCGCCCGGCCGTGGCGTCGATGGCGAGCACGACGGCGCTCGAGCGCTTGCGCGACCTGCTGCCGGCGGGCACGGTGGCCCTGCCAGGAGCCGCTCGCGACGGGCTTGTCGCGGTGGCGTCGCATCCGGACGTCGATATCGTGTTGTGCGCCTCCTCGGGCACTGAAGCGCTCGAAGCGGTACTCGCCGCCATCGATGCCGGGAAGATCATTGCACTGGCCAACAAGGAAGTGCTGGTGATGGCGGGCGGGATTGTCACCGCCGCAGCGCGTCGACGAGGCGTGGCCATTCTTCCCGTGGACAGCGAGCACAACGCGATTCACCAGTGTCTGCACACCTGCGACCGCGGTCTGCTGAAACGCATCGTGCTCACGGCGTCGGGCGGACCGTTCCGTGGCTGGAGTGCGACGCAACTCGAACGCGTCACCGCCGATGCGGCGCTGCAGCACCCCACTTGGCGTATGGGGCGCAAGATCACCATCGACTCGGCCACGTTGATGAACAAAGGTCTCGAGGTCATCGAGGCGAAGTGGCTGTTCGGCCTTGAGCCAGCGCAGATCGATGTGCTGGTACACCCGCAATCGGTCGTCCACTCGATGGTGGAGTGGTGCGATGGATCAGTGATCGCGCAGCTCGGTGTCACTGACATGCGCCTCCCGATTCAGTACGCCTTCTCGTATCCCGATCGCTGGACGACGCCATTGCCGCCACTGGATCTGGTGGCCGCAGGCCGGCTCGAGTTCTCTCAACCCGATACCTCGGCGTTTCCATGCCTGAGGCTGGCGTATCGAGCGCTCGAGTCGCCCGCCAGCGTCGCCGTTGTCTTGAACGCCGCCAACGAAGTGGCGGTGCCGTTGTTCCTCGAGGGGCGCCTGTCCTTTCCCGGAATTGCACGAGTCATCGAAGCGGTCATGGACGCCCACGATCCGGCGACGGTCGAGTCACTCGATGAGGTGCGCGAAGTCGACCGCCGGGCCCGGGTGGCGGCGCGCACAATTGCACGCGGGTTAGAATCGAAAGTCTGAGGATGCTGTGCTGGGCTCATTGACGACACTGCTTGCGTTTGCGTTCGTGCTGGGCGTGCTTGTATTCGTGCACGAACTCGGACACTTCCTTGCTGCCAAACGCGTTGGCATCAAAGTCCTGAAGTTCCAGCTCGGCTTCAACCCCACAATTTTCAGCGTCCGCCGCGGCGACACCGAGTACTCCATCGGTGCGCTTCCGCTCGGCGGCTACGTGAAGATGGCCGGCGACAATCCCGAGGAAGCCACGACCGGTGCGTCGTATGAGTTCCTGTCGAAGACCAAGTGGGAACGATTCCAGGTGCTCATCATGGGCCCCGTGATGAACCTGGCGCTTGCGGTCATTCTCGCCGCCGTCGTCGCGTATCAGGGAATTCCGCGGCCCGCCTACGAAGACCAACCCGTCGTGGTCGGCGTCGTCGAGGCGAACTCAGTCGCGGCCCAGGCCGGCATCGTCTCCGGTGATCGCATCATTTCCGTTGGTGGCCGGGCGGTGCCGACGTGGCGCAACTTCGAGATTGAGATCGCGACGGCCGTCAATCGAGAGGTTGTGCTGGTCGCCGATCGGAGTGGCCAGCAGATCACCCGTAACGTCACCCCCGCCTCGCGGCCTGGCAGCAAGTTCGAGATCGGCGAGATTGGCGTGCTGCCCACCGTCCACCCGCAGATTCGCGGCGTTGTGCCCGGCGAGCCGGCGCAGCAGGCCGGGCTTCAGGCCAACGACGTGGTCGTGGCGGTCAATGGCGCGCCAATGACCTTCAGCATCGAACTGCGCGAGGCGATCGCCAGGAGCCCCGAGCAGCCGATCACGCTATCGTTGCTCCGCAACGGCGCGCCCCTCGAGATCACGGCAACGCCAGCGCGACTCGGGTCGGGCGGCCGTCTTGGCATCGAGATCGGCGACGAAGTCATCCGCATCAAGCCAGGCGTCGTCGAGGCCATGAAGGCCGGTGTCGATCAGAACATCGAGATGGCCGGCATGATCTTCAGGACGCTCGGCGGACTGGTGACGCGTGTGACGTCGCCGAAGCAGTTGATGGGGCCAGTAGCCATGGCGCAGCTGTCTGGCGAAGCCGCACAACTTGGATGGCTGCCGATTGTGGCGCTGATGTGGCAGTTCAGCCTGAATCTCGGTCTGCTCAATCTGATGCCGATTCCCATCCTCGATGTGGGGCACATCTTC
>CADEEX010000072.1:0-10164 GCA_902826465.1 uncultured Acidobacteriota bacterium | reverse complement strand
ACGCGACTTCAGCATCCGGCTCAAGGAGCGCATGATGCTCGCCGGCTTCGTGGTGCTGATGTCGCTCATGGTGACGGTGATTTACAACGACCTCACCCGGATCAGCTGGATTGAGCGGCTGATGCCCTGGCGGTAGAGCTCGAACGGCTGTCGTCCGCGTCTACAATCGAACTCAGAGAGGTGCCCGTGAAATTCCTGAGATTCGGTTCGGCCCTACTGCTCGCCATCGCACTCGTCGGTGGCACTGCGCGCATCGCGTCGGCGCAGAACATGACGTCCGTCGACATCGAACGATTGCAGGACGCGATTGCCGACGCGTCGCGCGATGTCTCCACACTGCAGGCTCGCGACAGCGCGCTTGCGTCACAGCTTCAAAAGGAACTCGACAGCCTCCGCGACGAATCCATCTATTTCAAGGTGCGTCTCGGCAAGAACGAAACGGTCCCGCGCACCGACTACTTCGACCTTCGGGATCGCATTGATGGCATCCGTTCACGCGCCAGGCGTGATGGTTCGTCGACGCCAGCGCCCTCTCCATCGTCCGGCAGCAGCCCTCGCGTGTCGTCTTCGTCATCCTCCATGGATGTACCGGTCGGGACGGAGCTTGATGTCCGTCTATCGGCACCGCTCAGTTCAGGCACAGCGGTAGTCGAGGACCGATTTGAAGCGACCACGATGGTGGATCTGCAGACCGGCACTCGCGTGATTGTTCCGGCCGGGTCCGTCATGCGCGGCATCGTCAGCACGGTGGTCAAGGCTGGCCGTCTTGAGCGCAAAGGTAGCCTGACGCTGGCGTTCGATCAGGTCACGATCAACGGTACGTCACACCCGATTCGCGCGACCGTCACACAGGCGCTCGAAAGCGAGGGCGTGCGTGGCGAAGCCGGCAGAATCGGTGCGGGCGCTGGCGTTGGTGCAATCATTGGCGGGATTCTCGGCGGCTTCAAGGGAGCGATGGCCGGCATTCTGATTGGCGGTGGTGGCACGGTGGCTGCCACCGACGGCAAGGACGTGGAACTCCCGGCCGGTACGGTGTTGCGCGTTCGCCTCGATTCCGGTCTCGACTTGAAGTAGTCGGCGTCAGCGCGTTGCGGACGTGCCCTTCGCGACGTCGTCAAATGCGCCGCGTGCCGCGGCAATGGTCTTGTCGACGGCGCGCGTCGTATGCGCGGCCGACAGAAACCACGCCTCGAATTGCGACGGTGGCGGATACACGCCTCGTTCGAGCATGCCCCGGAAGAAGCGCCCGTATTGCTCGGCGCTGGCGCTGGTCGCGGAGGCAAAGTCGCGGACCGGCTGCGTGGTGAAGAACGGCGTCAGGAGCGAGCCGAACGCGTTCACCTGCAACGGCACATTGGCCGAGCGCGCGGCCTCAGCGAGACCGGCGGCGAGGCGCGTTGTGAGTGCACTGAGCGTGCGGTACAGCGACGGCTTCAGGTGCTCCAGGCACCACAGCCCCGCGGTCATCGCCAGCGGGTTTCCCGAGAGCGTACCTGCCTGATACACCGGCCCAGCCGGTGACACCAACTCCATCAGGTCGGTGCGACCGCCGTAGGCGCCGACCGGAAGGCCACCGCCGATGATTTTGCCGAGGCAGGTCAGATCGGGACGCACCTTGAACAGCGCCTGCGCTCCGCCTGGCGCCGCGCGGAAACCCGAGATCACTTCGTCGAAGATCAGAAGCGCGCCATGCGCATCACACAGGCGTCTCAAGCCGTCGAGGAAACCGGCAGCCGGTGGCACCAAGCCCATGTTGCCGGCGATTGGTTCGACGAATATCGTCGCGATTGCATTCCGATTGGCGGCGAAGAGCGCTTCGACCGATGCCAGGTCGTTGTAGCCAGCGATGAGCGTGTCGCCGGCGGCACCGCGCGTGACGCCAGGACTGGTCGGCGTGCCGAGCGTCAGGGCGCCCGAGCCAGCTTTCACCAGGAACGCATCCGCATGCCCGTGGTAGCACCCTTCGAACTTGACGATCTTGTCGCGACCGGTCGCCGCGCGGGCGACTCGCGCGGCGCTCATCGTGGCCTCGGTGCCGGAACTGACGAAACGCACCCGTTCGAGCGACGGCATCATCTTCCGAACCCGTTCACCGAGCTCGACTTCGAGCGGGCTTGGGGCGCCGTAGCTGGTACCGAATCTGGCGGCCGCTGAGAGCGCTTTAATCAGGCCGCGGGGTGCATGGCCATGAATCAGCGGTCCCCACGACATCACATAGTCGATGTACTTGTTGCCGTCGATGTCTTCGAGCGTCGCCCCATAGCCACGCTTGATGAACAGCGGATTGCCGCCGACCGACTTGAACGCACGAACCGGGCTGTCGACTCCGCCCGGGAGAATCCGTTGAGCTCGGGAGAAGAGCTTCGACGATCGGGATGTTTTCATGATTTGCAGTGGCGCCTGGCGTGGGCTGAACGGCGCTAGAGCGAACGGGCGGCCTCGCGCGCATAGTAGGTGATGATGATGTCCGCCCCGGCGCGCCGAATGCCGACAAGCGTTTCCATCATCGCCCGCTTCTCGTCGATCCAGCCATTGCGGGCCGCCGCTTTGATCATGGCGTACTCGCCACTGACGTGGTACGCCGCGGTCGGGTAGCCAAAGGTGTCTTTTACGCGCCGGATGACATCGAGATAGGCCGCCGCCGGCTTGACCATGACCATGTCCGCGCCTTCGGCGATGTCCTGCTCGACTTCGCGCAGCGCCTCTTCGGCGTTGGCCGGGTCCATCTGATGCGAGCGGCGATCGCCGAATTTCGGCGCTGACGCCGCCGCATCGCGGAACGGTCCGTAGAATGCCGAACAGTACTTGGCCGCGTACGACATGATCGCGACCTGTTGAAAGCCGCCGTCATCGAGGGCGGTGCGAATCGCACCCACGCGTCCATCCATCATGTCGGACGGTGCGACGATGTCGGCGCCAGCCTTCGCGTGTGACAGCGCCGCCCGTACCAGCTGCTCGACGGTTGGGTCATTGACGATGTCATGCCCATCCATGATGCCGCAGTGGCCGTGATCGGTGTACTCGCAAAGACAGACGTCGGTGATGACCAGGGTGCCAGGCACTTCGCGCTTGATCGCGCGCGTCGCGGCCTGGACCGGCGCGTCCGGGTCGTACGCTGAAGACCCGATCTCGTCCTTGTGCTCTGGCAATCCGAACAGCAGCACGCTGCGAACGCCGTCCTGCTGTGCGGCACGCGCCTCGATGACCGCTTCTTCGACGGATAGATTGAAGACCCCGGGCATCGAGCTCACTTCGCGCCTGACGCCTCGCCCCTCGCAGACGAACAGTGGCAGCACCAGCATGTCGGCCGAGAGTCTGCTCTCGCGCACCAGTGCTCTCATCGTCTCGCTGGTCCGGAGACGACGCAGGCGATGGGTCAGGTGAAGCGCACTCGTACTGGCGGTCGTCACTGGTGTGTCTCGTAGTGTTTGACGATCGCGTCGACCAGTGCCTTGATCGTGTACTGCTGCGTTGGCACGATCTCGGAGTGCACGTCGAACTGGGCGGCGGCTTCCGCCGTGACCGGTCCGATAGAGGCGACCACCGTGGACTTCAAGAGGTCCGCGGCCGGCTCAGCGCCCAGCAGTTCGATGAAGTTGCGCACTGCGGATGGACTGGTGAAGGTCACGACGTCGATCGCCCGCTCGAGCAGCATGCGATACACGTCGGGCCCACCGTCGCGATCCGGATCGACGGCGACGGTTCGGTAGGCGACCACTTCGGTGACGTCGGCGCCACGCTTGCGCAAGCCCTCAGCAATTACCTCGCGACCGATGTCGGCGCGTGGCAGGAGCACGCGGGCGCCCTGCAATGAGCCACGTTCAATCATCGCCTGCACGACCGCTTCGGCTTTCGACTCCTGCGGCACGAGGTCGACCTTCAAGCCAATGCGGGTCATCCGCTCAGCGGTGGACGGACCGACCGCGCACAGCTTGACGCCTTTCAACGCCCGCAGATCGAGCGGTGACGCGAACAAGCGGTCGAAGAAGTAGTCGACGCCGTGGCCGCTCGAGAACACCAGCCAGTCGAACTCGCCGGCGCGCTGGCACATCTCGTCGAGCGGCGCCCAGTCTTCCGGCGGGGCAATCGAAATCATTGGCGCTTCAATCGCCTGCGCACCAAGGGCTTCGAGTTGCGCCACGAACTCGGCCGACTGTTCACGCGGGCGCGTGACCAGAATGCGCTTGCCGAACAGCGGACGCGAATCGAACCATCGGAGGTGCTCGCGCAGCGCGGCGACGCGGCCGATCACGAGCATTGCCGCGCGCCGGTTGGCGGCCTTGAACTGGGCAGGAATCTCTGCCAGCGTGCACTGGACTGTCATCTGGGTGGCCACGGTGCCGTCGTAGATGAGCGCGGCTGATTCATCGCCGGCACGACCATGGTCGATGAGTTCGTCAACCATGCGCGACGCTTCTTCCGAGCCGACATAGCAGACGATCGTGCCGTCCAGTCTGGCCAGGCTGGCCCAGTCGACCGACACCTGTGACGGTCCCGCGCCCTCGTACCCGCGGACAAAGGTCAGCGTGTCGCCGCCGCCAGGGTAGGTGAGTGGGATGCCGGCGTGGCTCGGCGCTCCGATACTGGCTGGGATACCTGGCACCACTTCGAATCGCAGCCCCTGTTCGTGCAGGAACAGCGCTTCGGGACCGCCGCTGTCCCACACGAACGGGTCGCCCCACTTCAGGCGGGCGACGACCTTGCCTTCGCGGGCTTTCTCGGCGAGCAGGTAGCAGATCGCTTCCTGCTCGAGCGGCTGTGGCGCTGCCTTGCCGACGTCAATGCGTTCGGCATCGTGCCGCGCCGCCTGCAGCAGTCGTGGATGAACGATGTGGTCGTGCAGGACGACGTCGGCGGCCTTCAGGCATTCGAGGCCGCGTACGGTGATCAGGTCCGGACTGCCCGGACCTGCGCCAATCAGATAGACGATGCTTTTGGTCACGGTGTGTATCTGCGTTGGTTACTGTTGGCCCGTTCTGGACAACTGTCAAGTTCAGGTCTGCTGGTGCTGCGCCTCTGCCAGGATGGCGCCGGCGCCCTTCTCGAGCAGAGCGCGCGCCACCTGGCGTCCGAGTAATTTGGCGTCGATAGCGAGGGCCGAGGCCTCGGCGCGGGCTTCGGTGCGCCCGTCGAGCGATACCACCAGGCCCGACAAGTGAAGTCTGCCGTCTGTCTCCTGGGCCATCGCACCGATCGGGGTCTGGCATCCACCGCCAAGGGCTTCCACCATCGCGCGTTCTGCCACGAGCGCTGACTCGGTGCTGGCGTCGGTAATGCGGCTGACGATGCGACGTACCCGGTCGTCCTGGTCACGAATCTCGACGGCGATGATGCCCTGGCCAGGGGCGGGCATACTGATGTCGAGTGGCAACAGCAGCGAGATGCGGTCATTGAACCCGAGCCGCGTGAGCCCCGCGGCCGCAAGCACGATCGCGTCGTATTCGCCGGTGTCCAGCTTGCGCAGCCGCGTATCGAGGTTGCCTCGAATCGGCGCGAAGCGGGCCGTGGGGATCAACCGCTGCAACTGCGCCGTCCGGCGCACACTGCTCGTACCAATGGACGGTGTGTCTCCGAGATGAGTGACGAGTTCCGACACGTTCTTGATGACGGGGCCGTGCGTCAGTCGCGGCAGCACGACGGCGTCATGCGGCTCGGCACGTGGCAACACGCCAGCAATGGCGAGTCCTGACGGCAAGACCGCCGGCATGTCCTTGCTGCTGTGCACGGCGAGGTCGATGTCGTCGTTGAGCAGCGCGTCTTCGAGTTCCTTGACGAACAACCGCTTGCCACCGATCTCGGACAGCGGCACTTCCTGCAGGCGATCGCCTGAGGTCTTGACGACGACGATCGTCGCGGCGGGCCCCCCCGCTTCTTCGATGAGGCGCGCCACCGTTCGCGCCTGGTACAGCGCGAGCTGACTGCCGCGGGTGCCGAGTCTGAGGGCGGTGGACATCTGGTCAGCGCTTCTGTGGACGGACGAACGGTTCGACACGGCGGTCGCTGCGGGCTGGCGGTTCTGGCCGCGCCGATTCTGTCTCTGCTGGCGGCGTGCTCAGCGCGAACAGTCGCGTCAACGTTTCGGCGTAAGCGCTGACGACCTCCGGATCGCCGATCTGCTTGAGTTGTTCTGTCGGTGTCAGTAGCAGCTTCTCGAGCACCAGGCGCGTGATGTCGTCGACGCGCTCACGCGTTTCCGGCGGCAACCCGGCGGCCAGCCGGTCAAGCTCGGCGCGACGGACCGCATCGAATCGCTGACGGAGCGCCACCACGATCGGAATGGCGTTGCGCGATCGCATCCACGCACCGAACTTCTCGACCTCCTCGGTGACGATGGCCTCGGCTCGCTGTACCTCGCTCGCTCGTCGTGCCAGGTTCTCCTGCACGGTCGCCTGAAGGTCGTCGATATTGTAGAGAAACACCTGCTCGATCTCACCGGCGGCGGCTTCGACGTCGCGCGGGAGCGCGATGTCGATGACGAACAGCGGCCGATTGCGTCGCGGCCGCATTACCGCTTCGATCTGTGCCTTGGTGAGAATCGGCGACGCGGCGCCGGTTGCTGAAATGACGATGTCGACGGTTCCGAGCAGCGTCGTCATCTCGTGCCACGGCGCCGCGGAGGCGCCGCCGATCGCTTCCGCGGTACGGACCGCATTGGCCATGGTCCGGCTGACGATGGTCACTTGCTGGACGCCCTGCGATTTCATGTGCAGCGCCGTCAGCTTGCCCATCTCGCCAGCGCCGATGACCAGGACGCTCCGACCCTTCAGCTCACCAAAGATCTTCTTGGCCAGCGACACCGCGGCAAAGCTGATCGACACGGCGCCAGCCCCGAGGCCCGTTTCACTGCGCACGCGTTTGCCAACGCCGAAGGATGAATGGAAGAGGCGATGCAGCAACGGACCGGACGTTTGCGCCAGCGTCGCTGCGCCGTGCGCCTCCTTGACCTGCCCGAGGATCTGCGGCTCGCCGACGACCAGCGAGTCGAGTCCCGCCGATACGCGGAACAGATGCCGCGCGACATCGCCGTCAGCGCTGCTGTAGATGTGCGGCTCGCGTTCGGACCGATCGACGCCGTGATACTCGCTCAGGAACTGCACTGCCGCGAGCCGTGCCGATGCCGGATCGTCGGCCACTCCGTACATCTCTGACCGATTGCACGTGGACAGGACCACGGCCTCGCGCGCAATGCCGCGGGCGCGCAACGCACCGAGCGCCGATGCCAGTCCGCGCGTCTGGAAGTCGACCCGCTCGCGCAGTTCGACTGTCGCGGTGCGATGACTGATTCCGACGAGGAACAGGTGCATCAGAAGTTGTGACTATTCGTCAGGAAGTAACTGACCGGGACGAAGTTCAACAGCACGATGGCGAAGCCAAGCGCCGACAGATAGGCCGACCGGCGGCCACCCCATCCGAGGGCCCGCGCCGCGAACGCTTCGAACGAATAGATTGCCCAGCACACCAACGCCACGAAAATCTTCGGGTCCTGCAGCGACATCGCCTGAAGTCGCGGATCATACGACGGACTGTTGCCGGCCAAGACGAATCCCGCCAGCCGGCCGACGGTCAGAAAGACCCAGCCGATGACGATCGCCCGGTAGTTCATGGTGTCGAGCACCTGCAGCGACGGCATCCGCGCATAGAAGAAGCCCAGATGCTTGGCTTTGATTTCCTTGAACAACAACACGTAGGTCACGCCGATCACGCCGGCCAGCGCGAAGCTCGCATACGCGAATAGCAGGGCTGAGACGTGGACGCCGAACAGCGGCCCCTGCAGCACTTCGGCCCGTTGCTCGATGACCGGCTTGAAGGCCGGAATCGACTGCAGGCCGACCGCGAGCGGCAGAATGAACGCGCCCATCGCCCGTTCGTCGGTCGTCATCTCGGTATAAAGATAGGCGAGCGCCAGCAGCCACACGAACGTCGAAATCGCCGAGGCGGCGTTGGTCACCGGAATATGGCCCACCTCCATCGTCTGCATGCCGACGACGAACGTGTGGGCCAATGCGCCGAAGACGAGCAGCGTCGTGGCGGCCCGGCCAACCGCCGGATGGCGTGCCGTGAAATGCCAGACATAGGCGATCAGCGCGGCGCTGTAGAGCGCGAGGGGCACGAAATTCATGGCGCTAGCGTGAGGGGGCGAAGTATCCCTGCTTGGTGCGCGGGATGGCGCTGCTGCGGGCGACTCTGACGACCACGCGCCGCCACGCGCCATCGCGACGCTGATTCTTCGAGCTGTAGCCGACGGTGTACTGGCTGGATAGCTCGTCGGCGATCTGGTCGTAGATGGCTTTCAGCTCGGTCACCTGGTTTGGGAAGAAGGCGCGGCCGCCGGTTTCCTGGGCCAACTGCTTCAGCACGAACTCGGCTTCCTTGAATCCGCGACTGGCGCTGCCATCGTTGGTGCGCAGGCCGATCGCGTAGATCGCTGTCTCGGACCGTTTGGCGAGGTCGAGCACCTCTTCGAACGGCAACAGGCTCGACGTGTCCTCGCCGTCGGAGAGCACGACGATGGCCTGGCGACGGATGTCATCGACCTGGGTCGCCACGATCTTCTTGAGGTCCTTGAGTGCGATGTAGACCGCGTTGTACATCGAGGTGGAACCGCCCGAAGAGGTGCGGCGGATCGCCTGCTCCAGTTCGCTCGCCCTATTGGTGAACGTCTGCAGGATGACGACGCGGCTGTCGAAGTCGATGACCTCGGCGAGATCCTGCTCGCGGAGCTTGTGGGCAAACCCGATCGCGGCTTCCTGCGCGATCGGCAGGCGCGACTCCATGCTCGCACTCGTATCAACAAGCAAGGACAGCGCGATCGGCAGGTTGGTCTTGTTGAAGAAGGTCACGTCCTGCTTGACGCCATCCTCGAAGACCTGGAAATCGTCCTGCTCAAGGTCGGTGATGAAGCGTGCCGCCGGGTCGCTGACCGTGACGTTCAGCGACACCACGTCGACGCCAACCGAGAACGACGGCGTTTGCGGCAGCTGCGCTGGCGTCGTCGCGGGCTGCTGACCGTGCGCCGGCCCGAGCGCGAGGCTCAGGACCGAGAACGAGGCGACCAGCGCGACCAGTTGCGAGTGTCTCATCGCGCATCCTGTGCACGGGCCGGCAGGCCACGCACGGTCGTGCCCGAACGGGAGGAGGAGATCGTGACCTGATCCGGCGGGATCAATGTCTGCGGTCTGGCGTAGGTGACCTTGAACTGATGGGTCAGTTCGGTCGCCAGCCGTTCCAGTTGCCTCGGAAGCGCCGTCCCTGTGAAGATGGTGCCGTAACTGCCGCCCGTATCCTTCGTGCCCATGCCAAGCACGACGGCCCGCTCGTTCTGATTATTGACCGGCCGGCCGACGACGACGGCGTGCAGCGACGCGCCGGCGGCGCGCAGCGGTTCGATCACGGCCTGGTATGCGCGATCGCTCAACTCCGGACCTTCTGTCGTGATGACCACAATCACGGACCGGGTCGCTGAACGCTTCACGATGCCGCGGCTGGTCTGGATGATGCCGTCAAGCAGATAGGTGCCACTGCCAGGCATGGCGAAAATGCGCTGCGTGGCCTTGATGGCGGCCGACAGGTCGGTCGTGTAATCGACGGCGATCACTGGACGATCCGCCAGCGTGATGATGGCCACCTGGTGTCTGGCCCCGGTCGGGTCGGCGCCAATGGCGTTGATGAAGACCGGCAGCGCGTCGCGATAGTTCCGGATGAAGGAGTCGGACGCCTGACTGTTGTCGATGAGGATGGCGATCTCCATCGGCTCTGTGGCGGGCCATACTTCCAGAACTTCGCGGACGACCTTGTCTTCTCGTACGGTCAGGTCATCGGGGTTGACGCTTTCGACAGGCGCTCCGCTGGCGTCGAGGACGCTCGCATAGAGCGTCCGTCGCAGCGCCTGAGCCGAGCCCGATTCGGCAAGCGCACCCAACACGATCCAGGCGCTGCACGCTGCAGCGAGAGCCGCCCTCTTCATAGGGCCAGTATAGGTCCCGCGTTTCGCGAGCGTCAAGCAATCGATTGGTAGAAGTTGTTTGTAATCTGATACTTGCGGACCAGGGTCCGGCCCGGATGGCGGAACGACGCGGCGTTCGAGGGTCGAACGGGTCCATCCGACCGCCGGCACGTGGGTCGGCGCCGGCTGGTGAACTTTTTCACAAAGTGCGTTATACTCCG
>CADEEX010000071.1 GCA_902826465.1 uncultured Acidobacteriota bacterium | reverse complement strand
CCGTCGCGGGGGGGTGGTCGGTCGCCTCGGAGTACGGCGCGCTCACCCAGTCGAGCAACAAGGGAATTGTGACGCTCCGCGGCAACCTGGCCGGCCTGCCTTCGGCGCTGCTCTCACACGATGTCTTTCCTTACTGCATCGAGTCGGACACGGTCAGCGCGTTCTGTGTGAACGGGTCGCTCTTGAGCGTGCTCAGGAAGGTGTCGTTCGGTGTGTCGTTCGACCCATCGCGCCAGGCCACGCTCACGGCCACGCCGACGACACCCGCTGGCGGTCCTTCGCAGCAGGTCACGTTTACCGCATCGCAGCGCGAGATCACCGGCATCAGCCTCCGCGCCGAACTCCTGAACCGCCGCGATACGACGTCGGCGGAGTTCCGTGACACGTGGAAAGAGGCCATCGCGACGGGCCTTGACCAGGCGGCCACCGATCTGATGTCGGCCGGCACCTTCTTCGAAGACGTGATGGAACTGCCGATCTACGACGAGTGGCGCACACGCAGCCGGCGCGCCATTGAAACTGCCGGTCGCGATCGCGGCCAGATTGTGCGGGCCACCACTCAGGCGCTGCAGGAACTCACCGCGGCCGTGCGGGCGATGCCCGACTACCAGACGCGCCTCGCCGCCATGCAAGGCGCCTATAACCGGCTGTTCCAGCGTCAGGACGAAGTGATCGACGCCGTGGCCACGGCGAATGTGCTGGCCGTGGAGTACACGCTGGCGAGGCCGGCGTCGCAGCCGAGCACGTCGAACTATCGCGTCATCTACGATCAGCCGCTGTCGAGAAAGACGAAGGTTGTCGCCAACGCCGCGCTCACTCACTACGTCGACACACCAGCGGATGCGGCCGCGGGTGGCAGGATTCGCGATGCCCAGATCGGCGTGCAGCTCGATCGCGGTCTCGGCGACACCGCGATCGGCGCCGCGGTCGTCAGCGTGGCGGGCTACTTCCAGTATCAGCGGGCGGCGTCGATCTTCACGATCGATCCGGCGAACCCGCTGCCGGGGGTCACCGTTACCGGCCTGCCAGACGGCGCGACAGAGGTGTTCACCAAGACCGGCCACATCTGGCTGGCGCAGGCGAAGCTGACGCTGACGCCGGCTACCAGCAGCGTCACGGTGCCGGTGTCCTTCACCTATTCGAATCGGACCGAACTCGTGGACAAGTCAACGTGGCGCGGCCAGATCGGCCTGAGCTACAACGTGGACGCGCTGCTGGCGGCGGTGAGGCGGTAAGCGCGTCGGTCTTTCGATCTGCGTCGACAAGCCGTCCTGCCCACAGGGCGTTCGCGCGTGCCGGACGCGCGTAACGACAACATCACGTGCGGCGTCACATGGTGTTTGCGTCGGTCACCTACGATGCTGGCTGCCGACTGTCGAGGCGGAATCCGCCGCGGCCGGTTCGCCAGTCTCGAAAGGACCGCGTTCGATCATGAAGAAGTTTTTCGTTACTGCGCTCTGCGCCACGTTGCTTGTGCTGTCGTCGACGACCGCACACGCCGCGGCATTCACCTTCAACGTCTTGGTCGATACGTCGTCCCTCGCGAACTCGAGCTTCGATCCGCTGCGACCGCTCGCGCTTGACTTTCAGCTGATCGGCGGCGCGTCACCATCGAACACCGCGAAGATCACCAACGTGAACTTCGGAGGCGCCGTTCAGCCGGCGGCTCCGTTGACGATCGACGACTTCGCGACAGGCGATCTCGCTTCCGAACTGACGCTGCAGGTATCACCGGTTGTTCCGTTCTTTAGTGCGTTCCTTCAGGAGTTCAATCCCGGCGCCTTTCTAAGCTTCGATGTCGAGCTAACGACAAATATCGCCAATCCAAGCCCCGACGCGTTCTCGTTTCAGATTCGCGACAAGAACTTCGCAGCACTTCCGACAACGAATTTCGCCGATGCGTTACTGCTGGTGAACCTCGATTCCGCTAATCCGTTGCTGCAGACGTTCGATGGTGAGGGCGCCTTCTCTGGCGTCACGATCACCGCGGTGCCGACACCGGAACCCGCATCACTTCTCCTGCTCGGCGCAGGCCTCATCGGCGCCTCCGCCGCTCGTCGTCGCAATCGCGCTTCCAGATAGGAAGCGCTTCGGCTCGCGGGACTCGGGGGTATACCCCGGTCCCGCGCCTGAGTGGGGCCCTCGCATCGCCCTTGGCAAACACGCGTGGTAGCATCGCGCGTCAATGAGCACACGCGATAAAACGGCACCCGCCGCTCCGCCTTCCACCCTCCCGCCCACCGAAGTTGACGTCGCGATTGTTGGCGGCGGCATCGCCGGTCTCTACTCCAGCCTTCAACTGTTCAACCGCTACGCGAGCGGCGACGCCAGTGATCCGATCAGGAGCGTGGCGCTCTTCGAGGGGACGAATCGGCTCGGCGGCCGTATCGAGAGCTGGCGCATCGATCCGAAGCGCTACGACGCCATTCGCGCCAAGGCTGTCGCGTCAACGCCCTCGTCTGCGAGCGTGCTGCATCAGATGGAGACGCAGGACAAGGCGCAGCAGCAGGCGGCGGATGGCCACGGCAACCCGGTGGCGCTCGATGATTTCCTCGTGGCCGAGTTCGGACCGATGCGTATCGAGCCGGCGCACCAGCCGTTTCTGCGTCAGTTGCTCGACGAGCTCGACATCGAACCCGAGAGCGGCCGTTATCACAAGTGGTCCGACCAGGTGCCGTTCTCGCCCTACGCGTCGCAGACGCCCTCGGAGCCGGTGTTCACGCTCGAAGACGAAGAGGCCGAACAGGCGACCATTCTCGACCTGATGCTGCTGGCGTTGCGCCGCATCTTCGAGATTGTGGAGATCGAGTACCCGGGCGTCGATACCAAGAATCCGTGGCGGCTGGGCAACCCTGACGATCCCGGCGACGCCGGCGACAAGGACACCGCCTACGACGAGCTGAACTTCTTCTGGCGTGAAATGCGCGACAGCCGTTCGCTGCATCGCCGCTACTGGAAGCGCTACATGCGCGACTGGATCAACCTGCTGCGCGACGAGCAGTATCAGGTGATTCGCACGCGGACGCGGTTTGTCGGGACGCCGCTGTACCAGATGGGATTCTGGAACGTGCTCGGCTCTGTGCTGAGCCACATGGCCACGGTGAAGCTGCGCGACTGGGGCAGCTTCTACCACCTGGTGGGTGACAACCCGAACGCGGCCGAGTGGATCATCTTCTGGCTGCGTGCGATGCGCAGCACCGACTCGCTCGTCGGCATTCGTGGCGGCATGGACTGGATCGTCTATCGCGCCTGCACGCAGCTCGGGTTCACGCGCGATGAGTCTGACCAATGTGCGGTGTCTGGCGAAGACCGCTCGCCGTGTTATCGCAGCGGCGTCGGGCACACCGGCAAGAACGGCGTGCAGATGCAGTTGTGGATGGAGATGCCGCTGCGTCGGGTGAGGGAAGACGAGTCGGGCATCACGCTGACCTTCGAGAAGAACGGCCAGCCGTATGTCGTCAAGGCCAAGCAGGTGATTCTGGCGCTGCCGCAGGCGCCACTCCAGCAGGTGGTGTTCGAATCGTCGCGTGATGCCGCCTCACAATCGGCCTGGAACAGCGCGTTCTCGACGATGCTCGACGCGGTGATGCCGATTCCGCTGCTCAAGTGCTTCGTCGTGGTCGACAACCCGTTCTGGGAAGACCATCGACCCGCGAACCAGTTCGCCTACACCATTCCATCGCGCGAGGTGCATTACTGGAAGAGCGCCGACAAGCGGACCAGACTGATGATGCTCTACTCCGATCGGCCGTGTAATCAGTTCTGGACCGACTACCTCACGAACGATCTGCGTCAGGATCTGCTACAGACGCTGGGACCGCAATTCGTTGATGCGCACCTCAGAGCGGGCAAGGCGCACGAGATGAAGGTGGTGCGACGCCAGCAGGACGAGGCGGTCACGTGGTCGTGGAAGAGCGATCCCGAGCTGAGCGCGTCATACGACAAGAGCGGTGCGGGCTGGACGATCACCAAGTTCGGCAACGACCGGTTGCTGCGCACGTTCCTCTCGTACGTGCGCGAGAGCCATGCCGAGAGCTTCTCGGACGATCATGTGCTCGCCGCCGGCCTGCGCGACTGGGGCCTGAAGCCGTTCGTCGGCGCATGCCACGCCTGGCGCTCGGGCACGGATCCCACGCTGGTGATGAACTTCCTGAAGGCGTTCTCGATGCTGCCGATGGTGGCAAAGAGCGACAGCCGGCTGCACGTGTGCGGCGAGGCGTACTCCGACTATCAGGGGTTCATCGAAGGGGCGCTGCGCTCGGCGGCGGAGGTGCTGACCGGCCCGCCGTTCGGCATCAGGAAGGACGACCTCCGCGTGCGCGATCGCAGGCTGGGACGAACGCGCCGGGTCGCCCGCCAGGCACAAACACCGTCCCCGTCAGGCGGCGACTAGGTGCCGGTCATTTCGGCGCGAGGTAGCTTTTTCGCGCGCGCGACTTCGTCCCGTCCTTCTTGATCTTCACGCTGAGATCGTGGACCTTGCCGTCGCGCTTCGGCAGGGCAAAGCCGAGCAGATACTGCGTGTGCAGCTCGTCGACGACGGCCGCAAAGGTTTCGCCGAGGCCTTCGCGCATCCGGATTTCGATGAAGCCGCCGCCAGTTTCTTCGGCGACGCGCGCCAGGCCGGGATCAGGCATGTCGGCCAGCATCATCGCCTGCAGCCCGCCGGGGCCAGCGCCAGGCATGCCGCGCTGTGAGCTGCGGCTTCGCATGGCCACACCGTAGATCATGACGTCTTCGCGCCGCGCTCGATCGATCACTTCCGCCTGACTCGCCGGCTTCTCCCGGAAACTCATCGAGCCGGTGTCTTTGCCGTCGCTCAGCACGAGCACCACACGGCGACGGTCGTCCTCTTCGTTGAAGCTGTTGATGGCCTCGTCTATGGCGCGCCAGAGCGGCGTCGGGGCATCCGGTGCGATCTGGCGCGGCAGCGCCGCGCGAAGGACTTCGCGATCGCGCGTGAACAACGGGCTGATCGAGATCTCATGGCCGAACGATCCGACCTTCGCCCTGTCCTCCGCCGCGAGTCGCGCAAACAGCTGTTCCGACGCGGTGCGCAGCAACGGCAGGTTGCCTTCCATGCTGCCCGACACGTCGAGCAGCACCACGAGCTGCACCGGCTGCGGGCTGTTGTCGAACTGTGTGATGGGCTGCGGCTTGCCTTCGTCTCTGAGGTCGAAATCGTCTTGCGTGAGGGTGGTGACCAGACGACCCTCGCGGTCGGTGGCGGTCACGTAGACCCGCACCACGTCGCTCGATCCCCTGAAGACCGTCTGCTGAGCGCTGGCGCTGACAACGGCGAGCACGACGGCGACGATCACGCCGGCGACGAGATTCTTCGTCATGGCACACGACTCCCGCGAATACAGGCGTGGCACCTGTGGCTCATCATGTCACGGATACGCGTGGCGTCAGAGACGGGCTGCTGGCGGTCGTGGACGTCGTAGACGATTCGTCGTGTCAGTTCACAAGCCCGCGTTCACCGACTGGTGAAGACGGCGATACGACCGATGGAGCAGGTCGGACACCTCGCTCCAATCGGCGCGGTCCCCACCTTCGTCTCGCAGGCGTCCCGCGCGCGCCCGGAGCACCGAGGCGTCCAGCACCTGCGCACTCGGAACGCCGAAGATCAGAGCATTGGCCTCGGCAATCAACCGGCCGACATTCTCCGGCGACCGTGCCTCCGGAACTCGTCGCGCCACCCACCACGCCAGCTCCGCCCGGGCAACCGCGGACGGGTCGAAGCTCGCATTCACGCAGCTGCGGACCACGCCAAAGCCCTGTTCCAGGTCTGGCAGCACCGCCTCGTAGCCCGACGTGGCGGTGGCGAACTGGCTGGCCGCCCGCCCGAACCTGAGTCCGACCCGCACGGCATTGGCGTACGAGCAGTGATACTGCTCGCGAAGGGTCGTGATCAGCCCACGGACCAGGCGCAACCGCTCCTTGGCGTAGTACGCCTGCCACATGTCGACCTCGAGAACGGCGAGGCGGTCGGGATCGAAGGCGCGAACGTCGCCTTCAGCTGGCCGCGCAACAGCGAGGTAACCAAGCGAAAGGGCAAACAGCCCGGCCACTGTGGCGGTGACCGATCGTCGAGCACTCATGCGCGTCCCGTACTCCGTGCATGATTACGGCCACCGCTCCCGTTCGGATGTCGACGCCCATCGCGCACGCCCCCGAAGGGGCGCGCTGCGACGTCGAGAGGCACCGCGCTACTTGGCGCCGGGTGTCGAGAGCGGCATCGTCGGTACGGAAGGCTTCGATTCGATCAGCCGGCGCGCGAAGTAGTTGGTGACCGCGGCATCGCTGCGTGCCGCGGTGAGGTACGCCGTGCGCAGGAGCTGTTCCCGCCGACCGCGGAGCACTTCCGAGATCTGCTCTTTCACGCCGGGCGTCGACAGATCGCGCTGGCCCGCCATGTCGTGCGACACGACCAGCACGAGCGTGTGGGCGCCACCGCTGCTGGCGACGCTGACGCTGCCGGCCGGCTTGTTCAACACGGCTTCTCGCAACTGCGCCGGCGCCTGTTTGAGGCGTGACGCAGGCACATTGCCAAGGTCGCCACCGCGGGGGGCTGACTCCGGATCCTCGGAGTATCCCGCCGCCAGATCCTGAAAGGACGCGCCGGCCTGCAGCCGTTCCATCAGCATCTTGGCTTTCGCCGCCGCCGCCTCCGGCGTCGTCGCGTCGTCGCCGCTCCGGTTGGCGATCTGCGCATCGCGCACCGGCGTGACGACGATCTGAGCCAGGTGATACGACTCTTCGGGCACATTGAACTGCGCCTTGTTGGCCTCGAAAAAGTCGCTGATCTCCTTGTCAGCCACGACGATCTTCGAACCCAGCTCCTGTTCGACGACCTTCTGCGTCAGCAGGTCGCGACGGAGTCCCTCGCGCATATCCGCGGCCGTGAGGTTGCGGGCCGTCAGCTCCTGCTGAAACGCCTCGGCGGGCACGTTCTTCTGTGCATCGTTGTAGGCGGTATCGAGCTCCGCGGGCGTGACGTCCACGTTCAGCGTCCGCGCCTTGGCCAGCAGGATGTCCTGCACGATCAAGTTGTCGAGGATGCCGAGCTTGGCCGTCAACGCCTCTTCGTCGGAGAGGATCTGGGCGGGGTCGTGCCCCCGTCGATAGGCCTTCTCGACATCGGCAGCCATGATCTCGCGGCCGTCGACAACCGCATAGGCATCGGGAGACACCGGCTTGGCGGCGGGCGTGGACGCCGAACGGCACGCCAGGGAGAGAGCGACCGCACCCAGCGTCGCGGCGCAGACGAAAGCATGGCGCGCTGAGCGCCCGAACCGGAATTCCTGTTGAGACATGTGTAGGCAGGGTACTGCGTGAACGCGTACCGGGACAAGGCCCGAGGTGGGCCGGGTGAATCGGTGGCGGCGGCCGCCCGCCGACCGCCCGCACGTCAGGATCGGGCCCGGCGGCGTGTCTTGCGGGGTGCTGCCCGCTTATGCGTCAACTCCTGCAGATAGCTCCCAAGCCGATCCAACCGACTCGGGTCACGGCCGCTCGAGTCGCGCATAGGCTTCGCGCATCCAATCGGTAACCGGCGACTCGACCTCGTCGCGATGCCGGATTTGAAGCATGTGCGCCACCTTGGTTTTCAACGCCGCCACACTTCGCTTCACTTGAGGTGCACGGATCGTCCGGCCAAGAAAGATGCAGACTTCGAGGAAGCTCTTCTTCGGTCTGACGAAGAAGTAGCAGACGCGACGCGAGAACATGATCGCTGTCCCAGACGCGTAGATACGCTGCTCTCCGAACTCGACGGCGGTCTCGCGAATGCGCTCCCATGCCTCGCGTAGATCCTCGGACAGGTCGTCTATAAGGGCGGCTTCCGTGGTGGTCCAACAATCGTGCGAGTCGCCCTTCGGGATCCACGCCTTGCAGTGATGACACTGCCGGCGCGCGGCGGACGCCGCGTTGGGGGCCGCAGACGGGGCCACGCGCTTCTTAGCGGCCGGTCGTCTGGCCGCCATGAGCGTCTGTCGCCAGCGAGATCGCGTGGATGATGCGCGCACGCGCGCGCGTCCGGCCGAGGAGCGACAGCACCTCGAAGATGCCGGGACTGACGGCCTTCCCTGTCACGGCCACACGGACGGCGTGAATCAGCGTGCCCGCCTTGACGCCTCGCGATTCGGCCACCGCACGCAACACCACTTCGAGCGATGCCGGATCGAACGTGTCAACCGTTTGCAGCTGCGCGTCGAGCGCGGCCAGATGCTGGGCCGCGTCACCCGTGCGCAGGTGTTTGTCGACCGCAGCTTCGTCGAACTCGAGCGCATCGTCGAAGAGAAAGCGGCCGAGTGTGACGAAGTCTGACAGACGCTTCGCGCGAGGCTTGAGCAACTCGAGCACGGTGAAGAACCAGGCTCGACGCTCGGTCGTCAGCGTTGAACTCCACAGGCCCGCCTCTTCCAACAGCGGCTGCAGGCGTGTGATCAATTCTTCTGGCGCCAGACGCATCAGATGCTGCTGGTTGAACCACTCGAGCTTGTCGGGATTGAACACGGCGTTGCCGCCACTGATGCCGCTCAGGTCGAAGGCCTCCGCGAGTTCCTGCTGCGAGAACAGTTCCCTATCGCCGCTGCCAGGCGACCATCCGAGCAGCGCAAGAAAATTGACCATCGCCTCTGGCAGCACGCCCAGCCTGGCGTACTCCATCACCGACGTCGCACCATGACGCTTGCTCAGCCGCTTCTTGTCTGGACCGAGGATCAACGGAACGTGCGCGAAGTCGGGCACTGGTGCGCCGACAGCCTGGTAAAGCAGCACCTGCTTCGGCGTATTCGAAATGTGATCGTCGCCGCGCACGACATGCGTCATCCCCATCTCGACATCGTCGGAGACGACCGAGAGGTGATACGTGGGTTGGCCGTCTGAGCGCAGGATCACGAAGTCTTCGATGTTCGCGGCGTCGAACTCGATCGGGCCGTGCACCAGATCGTTGAATCGAATGGCGCCGGCAGGGACGAGAAAGCGAATCGCGCGCGGCTCCTTCCTCGACTCACGCTCCGCAATCTCGGATGGCGTCAGCTTCGTGCACGTGCGGTCGTAGGTGAAGGCGCCACCGGCCGCTTCAGCGGCCTCGCGTCTTGTCTTCAGGTCGGCAGGCGAGCAGTAGCAGTAGTAGGCGTGTTCCTGCGCCACCAGGCGATTGGCCATGGCGGTGTAGCGGTCGTTGCGTTCCGACTGGAAGTACGGCGCGTGTGGGCCACCGATGAGTGGCCCTTCGTCCCACGTCAGTCCGAGCCAGCGCATGCCGTCGAGAATGCCGTCGACCATCTCGGCTGACGATCGCTCGACGTCGGTGTCTTCGATGCGGAGGATGAACACGCCGCCGTGACGGCGTGCGAACAACCAGTTGAAGAGCGCGGTGCGCGCCCCGCCGACGTGCAGGTAGCCGGTGGGAGAAGGCGCAAAACGGACGCGAGGGATTTTCACGCCCTTCAGAATAGCAGCCGGCCGCGACTATCGGCTTCGGTTGAGCGTCCCGGCCTTGGCTGATTTGATGAGATGCTCCGCCGCCCTGAACGCCAGCGCCTGAATGGTCATCGTTGGATGGTTGCGGCCACCCGTGACCAGATTGCTGCCGTCGACGATGTAGAGGTTCGGCACGTCGTGCGCGCGATGGAACTTGTCGACGACGGACGTGCGCGGGTCGTTGCCCATGCGGCAGGTGCCCCGATTGTGCGCACTGCCGCGCGAGTCGTTCACGGCACCGGCCCACACTTTGGTCGCGCCAGCGGCGGTGAGCACGTCGAGCCCCTTCTGGCGGAAGAACTCCATGCTCTTGATGTCGTCCGGATGGCTTTGCGAGGTGATGCGCATGGCCGGCAGGCCCCAGGCATCCTTCACGTCCGGATCGAGATCGACGCGGTTGGTGTCGAGCGGCAGCTGCGTGACGAACGACGTGATCGTCATCTTGTGGTTCGCTTCGGCGACGAGCGCTTTCTTGTAGGCCGCACCCCAACGTGGCGCGCCAGGCTGCAGGCCACGAAGCCCGAAGTTAATCGGTGTGTCGAAACCGCGCGCCGTCATGCGTCCGCCGCCATAGAAACCGCGCTTCGGATCGGTGGGCACGTAATCGACGATCGCTGCGCCGGTGACGAGCCCCTTGTAGTCGTTCAGCGGATGCTCGAAGAGTCCGCTGGCGCTCACCGTGTTGCCGAGCATCAGGTAACGGCCAACCACCCCGCTCGAGTTCGCCAGTCCATTGGGAAACTGCGCCGACTTCGAGAGCAGCAGCAGGCGTGACGACTCGGTGCCGTTGGCCGACAACACCACGGCCTTGGCGAGTTGTCGCACCGGCCGTTTGTTGGCGTCGAAGTAGACGACGCCGGTGACGCGTCCGCTGCTGTTCACGGTGATCTCGTGCACGTAGCTTCGTGCGCGAATCTCGCAGCGGCCGGTCTTCACCGCGATGGGCAACACGGTGACGGCGGAACTCGAACGGGCCCGCACGTGGCAACCAAATCCCGAACACATGCCGCAGTTCACACAGCCAGAGCGCCCCATGTAGTCCTTGGAGATCACCGCCAGCGGGCCACGTACCACGTGGAGTCCGAGCTTCGACGCGCCGGTCATCATCAGTGCGCCAGACGCCTTCAGCGCGACAGGCGGCACAGGATAATCTTTCGACATCGGCGCCACGAACGGCGAGCTCACGCGTTCGCCTGAGATCCCCATCTCCCACTCAGCCTGTACGTAGTAGGGCTCGAGTTCCGCATAGCTGATCGGCCAATCCACCAGGCCCGTGCCCGCGATCGGCCCGACCGTGCTCGCCTCGTTGAACTCCCACGGCAGATGGCGCCAGCTGCTGCCGCCATATGACACCGTGCCGCCGCCGACGACGCAGCCATAGCTATGCGTGCCTGGGCCAGCCTTGTCGTTCGCCGTGCGGCGGAACGTGTTGGGCTGGCGCTCGGGATCGCTCATGAGTTCGTCGTCTGGACCCGGGTGATCGTTCACCCACTCGTCCTTGGTCCAGTCCTGCTCGTGACCGTACTTGCCCCAGCCGCCCTGTTCGAGGACGACGACGGAGTAGCCGGCGAGCGAGAGTTGCTTGGCCATGATGCCGCCCGCGGCACCAGACCCGATGACGACGAAATCGACTTCCGATGACGGTGTGAACTGCATCATGGTCGGAACTCCGGAACTCGGGCGTGCGGGTTATCGACGAGCCGTTGGTTGTGCGTCGTAGTAGCCGAATGGCGGCGTGTGGTGCAGCGAGTCGTCGTAGCTCACCAGCTTCCATCCCACCTTGTTGGCGTTGCCGCCATGGCTCGGATGCGCAAAGAAGCCGCTGATGGTGTGCGTGCGTACCAGGTTGAAGAACGGCGTCCGCTCCATCGCGGTGAGCACCTGAATCTGCTGATCGCTGGTGAGCGCGGAAAAGCGCACGGCGCCAGGCACGAGCTTCTGCGACTGCGCCTGAAGCTCGGTGAGTCCCTGCACGTAGGCCGTCTGCTGGTTCTTCTCGAACGTGGTGAGGGCGCGGTCGATGAACTGCACGACATGCGCTTCGCGCGCACCGGGTGTGTCGTCGGTGGGAATGATCTGCGAGGTCATCGCCTCGATCTCGAGCGCCTGCTCGCGGGTGAAGAACTGGAAAACGGCCGGCTGCCCGGTCTGCGCGGCGTGCGCAACGAACTCACCCGCCTCGAGAATGCCAGCGTAGTGCGCGGCGAACCATGCGGCGCCGACGCCGGCCATCGACTCCACCAGAAACGCGCGTCGCGACGTGGTCCGAGCAGACATGAGCGCTCCCTTTCGCGCCCCTGGGCTTCGCCTGTGGAACGGCAGCGAAGTCTGGGAAGGCGTCGACCGTGCGCCGGGAGCATAGCACCGCGCCGGGAGGCGTGAGCGTCGAAATTCGCCTATCGCCCCGGCCGGCGCCTGGCCTCGCCGCTACTTCGTGCCCAGGGCGCCGCGCAGCTTGTCGGCCAGCGATCCCATCGAGGCAGAGGGTGTGGCATCGGGCCTGGCGGCGTAGTCGCGCAGTTCCGCCTGCTCCCGCTGTTCGGCCACGGCCTTCTTGCTCAGCCGAATGCGACGGCCCGTCGAGTCGACCTCGAGGACGACGACTTCCACTTCGCTGCCGACCGGAAATGCCTTCAGCATGTCGCCATCGCGGTCGACACCGGTTTCGGCGAACGGCATCAAGCCTGTGCGCCCTGGCGACAGGAACACGAAGATGCCGAACTTCTCGTGGCGCTCGACCTTGCCGACGACGATCGTTCCCGGCGCCAGTGTTCCTTCGGGTGACGTCGCCTCGGCGGCGCGCGATGTCCCGTCCTGCACGAGGGCGACGCCGATGCGCTTCTGGGCGGGGTCGATGCTCAGAATCTCGAACGCGCCCGTGGTGCCTGCCGGGACTGATTTTGCCCAGTCGCCGGTGCGGCCTGTCGGCGGAAACGTGGAGACATGCGCCAGGCCTTCGATGCCCGGCTCGAGCTCGACGAAGGCGCCGAACTCTGCCACACGCGTGACGCGGCCGGTGCGCACCTGACCCACCTCGTAGGCAGTGGCTGCGGCGACCCACGGATCGTCCATGAGCTGCTTCATGCCGAGCGCGATTTTCTGTGTCGCCTCGTCTACGCGCAGCACCTTGACGGTGACCTGGTCGCCTGCTGCGAACAGCTCGCCAGGATTGCTGGTGCGCGACCACCCCATTTCTGAGACGTGCACCAGGCCCTGGATGCCGCCACCAAGATCAACGAAGGCGCCGAAGGCCGGCACCGAGACCACTCGGCCGGTGAGCACGGCGCCAGGGACGATCGACTTGCGAATATCGTCGGCGGCGGCGCGCTGTGCTTCTTCGAGGTACTTGCGGCGCGACACCACCAGGTCTTTGCCGCCGTCCTTGTATTCGACGATCTGGAACGCGTAGGTCTTGCCGACGTGAACCTCAGGGTCAACCGTGCGCACGACGTCGATCTGCGAGAGCGGACAGAACGCCCGTTCACGCGCGATACGCACCTCGTAGCCACCCTTGACGGTCTTCTCGATCTTGCCTTCGACGGCGAGCCCGGCCCGATAGGCCTCTTCCAGTTCGCGCTGGGTGGCGGCGTTGCGCACGCCCTTCCGCGACAGCTTGATGCCACCAACCGTGGAAACGACCATCGCCTGCAGGCGATCGCCGACGGACACTTCGATGTCGCCATCCGCGTCTTTCAATTCGGCGATGTCGATCTCGGCTTCACCCTTCCCACCGATGTCGATGAGACCCACCTTGCCGCGGAGCGCGACGATGGTGCCTTCGATGGTCTGGCCGCGCTCGAATCGCTGCGACTTGACCGAGGCTTCGAACATCGACGCGAAATCTTCTTCCTGCTCGCTCACTGCACACTCCTCGGGGACGGGGACGAAGAGACGATTATCGCCCGATACGTGCGCGGGGCACGTGTTCCGCCGCGCGGCGAGCGCGGCACCGTCCGTGTCGTAGGTTGCGCGGACCTTCGAGCGTGCGACACACACGCGGGAGGAGTCGCCACGGTCGAGCGCGAGGAGTGCACGGCGCAGAAACCGTGCGTCACGACCCAGTGCGCTGGTGTCACCGCTCAGAAATCGCGCTGCCACTCTGCGCGGCAAGCCTTTTGGAATGAACCACTTCCAGCGTTCGCCAAACTGGCAGTGCTCGCGCTGACTGCTGACAGCGCCGTTCTGACCGCTGACAGTGCCGTTCCTGGAAGCTGCACCTGCGTTTCTGATCGGTGGCAGCGCCGTTCCGACCGCTCACACCGCTGTTCTGACCGCTGCCTGGTCAGTTCCGATCGGTTGCCGCGCGCGCGCTGAACAGTGGCGGTCTCGTTCCGAACGCTGCACTCTCCGCGCTGGGTGCTGACGCTGTCGCTCCGGTTGCTCGCAGCGCCGTTCTGAGCGGTGGCAGCCCAGTTCTGGATAGTGGCTCGGGGCGCGGTTGTCCGTTTCATCAACTCGGGCGCGAGCCCCCTCCCCCGAAATTGCGCCTACGTGGATAGGCGCAATAATACTTGCGCCTATCGCCTTGATTGTTGCGCATAGCCGTGTTTAGTTGCGCCTAGGGTTTACGCGCAGCTACTGCTCATCGATCTCGCCTGGAACTCAAGCCGCCTCGAAGGCAATACCTACTCTCCTCGACACGAAGCGGCTCATTGAGT
>CADEEX010000070.1 GCA_902826465.1 uncultured Acidobacteriota bacterium | reverse complement strand
CCGGGCGTGTCGGCACTGACGATCGTGCGGAACGCGCTCACGCGCAGCGACTCGATCATCAAGACGCCGTCGAACGATCCGCTCACCGCCGCCGCCATCGTGCGGACGATGGTCGACATGGCGCCCGACCATCCCGTGACGAAGCACATCAGCGTCGCGTACTGGAAGGGCGGGGACACGAGCGTCGAAGAGATCCTCTACCAGCCGCGCAACGTCGAGAAGATCGTGGCGTGGGGCGGGCTCGCGTCGATCAGCCACATTACGCGGTACATCCAGCCCGGCATCGATCTCATCACGCTCGACCCGAAGCTCAGTTCGACGATCATCGGTCGCGAGGCGTTCGCCGACGACGCGGCGATGACGGCGGCCGCAGAGTTGCTCGCGCACGACGTCGGCGCCGGCAATCAGGAAGGCTGCGTCAACGCGCGCGTCATCTACATCCAGACCGGCACGGATGCCGCCGGACTCGAGAAGGCAAAGCGCTTCGCTCGCCTGACGATGGCGGAAGTGCCGGACGCTGTGGAGGGCGCTGCGGCGGTGATACGCGCGACGTGGGCGAGCACAGCGCCGAACAGCGACCCGGCGATCCCGAGGAGAGACGCGCCGCGACCGTGTGCCATCTGCAATTGAGTCTCGAGCGCCTCGGCGACCGAGCCGTAGAGCAGCGGCCCATAGAACACGATCGACGCACCGGTCAGCCAGACCGCACCGGCAATGAGGACCCAGCCAAGCAAACGGCTATGCCATTCGAGATCGGCGTCACTCTGGTCACTTCGTGCGAGTGCGGTGAAGAGCGTGGTTTGCAGTGCCCAGACCGCGAGCAACGCCGGCAACGCCACCGTGGCGTAGAACGCTCCAAGTGCGACGCCGTCACGAAAGGGATTCGTGGCCAGCCACCACAGTCCGACGCCACCGACCGGTGAGCTGACCACCGCCGCCATCCACGTCGCGGGCCGCCAACGTCGCGTGCCGCTCAGCAGGCCGGGCACCATCCAGGTGGCGAGGCTGACCAGCGACGAGACCAGCAGCATCCATGGCAGGCGTGGCGACGCGACGTCGGTGGCCCAGAACAACGTCAGGCCGAGGCTGCCGACGATGAGCGGTGCAAGGCAGATGGTGACGAACTGACGCTGCGTGCCCCGGCCGCCGCCGTAACTCGGCAGGTTCACGACGACAAAGGTCAGGCTGAGAATGATGAGCGAAAGACTGGCGACGAGCAGCCAGAAGGCGCTGCTGCCAGTTTCGAGCGGGGCACCAGCGGTGAGCGGTCGGTCGAAGTACTGCACGGCTTCGAGGAATGCGCGCGGAATGAGCAGCGCCGCCGCGAGCAACGGCAACAACACCAGCCAGTTCAGCACGATGTTACGGATCATCGTGGCCGCGAGTGTCCAGCTGTCGGCGGAGAGCGCGCCGAGGCGCGGGCTCATGTAGCGGCTGTACCGCCGCATGCGTGTGACGGCTGGGGCTTCAGTGGCGCCGGCCGGCAGCTCGCGGCCAGCGAGCTGTGCGAACACCGTGTCGGTGTTGCCCGTGGCCGCCGCGTGCGCGAGCCAGGCCGACAGCCAGCCGCCGGTGAAACCGCCACCCGACACGGTCGACAGGTAGTCGAACCCCCGCAGCATTCCACGCTGCGCGAGTGCCTGCACGACGCCCAGGGCGAAGCTGGCGCTGCGAATCCCGCCGCCAGAGAGACACAACGCGTAGTACTCGCCTGGCACCGCGCCCGCCTTATCGAGCAGGCGTCGTTCTTCTTCGAGCGCGCGTGCGAGGCTTACCGGCGGCATCGAACGACTGACACCCACTCGTACCCTGGCGATCCGAACGGGGTGTTTTGCCACGGAGGCACTGAGGCACGGAGCTTCCAGTCCTCTGTGTCTCGGTGTCTCTGTGGCGGCCTGATCATCAGAGCTAGTACGGTGCCGTGGAAGGAATCGAGCAGGCTTCGCTGTGAGGGACCTCAGGCGTCTGCGGTCCATCCACATCGTCGTTGCGGACCTTGAGATGCTCGATGATGGCGAGGCGATCGTCTGGCGAGAGCCACGGGCCGATGAGGCCCTGCGCGGGCGGTGCGCCTGGTGTCCACGGCGTGTAGCCGTGATTGAACTCGTGGCCGGTGTTGCGATTGCCAGACAGTGCCGTGTTGAACTCGAAACCGTTGCCGGTCATCTTCGCCAGGCCGACATGCTGCGGGTCGAACTCGCGGCTGCCGACCAGGAACGTTGCCGGCCGCTCTGCGACGGGCGAGAGCAGGTCGTAGATGGTCGGCACCGCACCGTTGTGCAGGTAGGGCGGCGTGGCCCAGATACCGGCCAGGGGGCGCGGCTTGTAGCCGGCGATCACCTGCGGCAGGTCGAGCATGCCGAAGCCGTCGCGATCGGCCTGCTCTTCCGGCGTGTAGCGAAGATCGAGATACGCCTTCTCTCGGATCATCGTGCCGAGGTAGCTGAGCGCATCGCCGACCGGAACCCGTCGCGGATCAAGCTGCGACAGCTGCTGCACGGTGGCGGCGTCGAGGCCACTCAGCTGGCTGGTGAGCGCGGCGATCCGCGTGGCGGCGTCAGGCGCCGTGGCTCCCGCGGTCTGCAACCGCGCAATCTCCCCACGCAGGTACGCGGCCTGGCGCGTGTTGAACTTCTCGAGATTGCTGCGGGCGACCCGCCGCAGATCCTCAGCGGTGAGTCCGGACCTGGTGAGATCCACCGTGGCGCGCGCGAAGTTGACGGCGGTGTTCGGATCGGTGCCGATGTCGTCGACACACAGCGTCTTCATGATCCACTCGGGATCGGCGGCGGTCTTGAGCGGCGCGTTGCGCGCCTTGAGCGCCGGTGGTGCGAGGTGCGGGCCATGGCAACTGACGCAGTGATCGTTGAACAGCGCCTTGCCGCGTTCGGCCTTCTGCACGTCGATGGCGCCGAATTGCGCGGACGGCCATGCCGGTGGCTGCAGCCGTCGCAGTGTCAGTTCGATGGTGTGCAGGTTGTCCACCATCGCGCTCGAGCGGAAGCGTTGCTCCGGTGGCAGGGGACGCCCATAGCGATCGACGAGGGCGTACCTGGCGCCCACGCCCATCGCCTCGCCCAGATTGCGTGCCATCGGCTGGCTGACCGAGGCGTTGTACTGCACCCAGTCGAACTTCCAGATGTTCCAGATGGGCGGGTAGTTCACCGGTCCGTTGCCAACGGCATAGTTGGCGGGGCTGAGGTTGTCGCCGAATACCGTGTTCGAGATACGCGCGAGGGCGTCGGTTCGGCCGAATCCCTCTTCGGTCGGCACCAGATGCTTCGACTTCTCGGTCCAGGCCAGCTTGAGGAAGCCGGCGATCACCTGGCGGAGTTCGGCGTGCAGCGCCAGGCGGCCACCACGTCCTTCGCCGAGCACCTGATTGGCGAAGCGATTGAACTTGATCGGATTGATGGCGGTGCTCGTGAGTGACGCCATCATCATCGGCAGGAAGTGGCCGACGGTGGACGTCGTGAACGCGTGCATCGCCTGACCGCCGTCGATGCGCACCGCGGTCGTCTGGCCGTTGCGCGTGATGTGCAGTTGGCCGGTGTGACAGGCGGCACACGTCACGTCGAGCAGTTCCTCGTTCAACTGCGCATCGAAATGCTTCGTGAAGCCGACCGGCAGTTGATCGGGATTGTGCGACGTCTGCGGATCGACGATGAAGCCATAGCGGCGCAGGTGATCGGGATCGGCAAACTTCTGTCGACCCCACGGCATCTCGAGCTGGACGAACCACGTGTAGCGCATGTCCTTCAAGCCTGCGCCCTGGGGTGTGTAGTAGTAGGTCTGCCGTTCCGCGGCCTCGAGTCCGCTCCCCCAACCCTGATCGGCATAGACCACCGCGTTGACCGTTTCGAGCGGTGGAATCTGCGAGTAGGGGTAGTAGAGCGCCAGCATCGACAGGAGCGATGTCACGCCAAGGAACAGGCCGGTGCCGATCACGGTCGCGCGCGCCAGATGGCGCAGCCGCGATCTGGTCTGATACTCCGGCAGCAGTGATGGGTCGAACTGCGGTGCACCGAGACGCGCCTGGCGACTCGCCGACTCGGCTTCCCAGCGTGCGCGGTTGATGCTGCCGAGCGGACGGCTGTCGGGCGTGGCGTGCTCGGTGACGTCGATGTACTGCGCGTCGCAGGCGTCAGCCGACTGCATCGAATCCGCCGTGAGCGTGAGGCGTCCGACCACATGGAAGGGCGCCTCGGCTTCGTTCCACTCAACACTGGCGTTCTCGATCCAGAAACTCGGCTCGCGCGTTTGCCCCTTGTACGTCATGCGCTCGGCGTCGAGGAATTGCAATGCGAGGTCGAACGTGCTCTTGCGCTCACCGCTGCTGACGTGCCGGCGCAATTCGTCGGCCAGCGCGTTCGGTCCGTCTGACAGGGCGTGCGCCTCATTCTCGGGTGAGGGAATCGCCGAATACTTCACGGCATCAGAAGCCCCATGCGAGAACGGCACGGTGCTCCAGTAGCGCATGCGCTGGTAGGGCCGCACCGGGTTCTGCTCTGCGCGTCGTCCTCGTAAAGCGGTGCCGATCAGGCCGGCGACATCTGTCGGCGCCGTGGTGAAGAGCGTCTTCAGGAGCCCGAACAGCCCCTTCGCCGACACGAATCGCATCAGCGTGGCGAAGGCGTGCGCGTCGTTGAGCGGGAAGGTCGTCCCGTTGTTCATCGAGTAGTCGACACGCGTCCCCTCAGGACCGGCGATGCCGGGCGGGCACTGGATCGAAAACGACAGCGCGCGGACGTCCTTGCGACTGTCGCGCGTCAGGAACGAGCGCGCGTTCGCGAACCGGACGGTGGCCGGATACACACCGGGGTGGGCGTAGAGCCCTCGGGCGAGACGCGTCGCCAGCACACGATCACCGACGGTGACCGAAAGGTCGAACACCTCGAAGGTGGCGGCGCAGCCGATGGCCTTGGTGTGCGTGCCGCGGCCGAGCGCGCGTCGCTGAGCCGAGGCGTACTTCGCCTGGATGGCGAGGATGCCGCGCACGATGGCGGCGATATCGTCGGTTTCGGTCGGGAGCCGCCGTTCGAACGGTCCCAGGTCTCTGGTCATGTCAAGGTTGCGAGCAGCGTGTCCGCCGTCTTCAGATCAGCGTTCCCTTCGCCTTCAGTGAACCACTGACGTACCGGCGCCAGCACCTGTCTGGCCTCGTCGGCGCGTCCACGGTCGTTGAGGAGAGACGCGAGGGCGATGGCGGCGCGAAGCTCGAAGCCACGCCCCTGGCGTTGGCGCGACTGCGCCAGCGCTTCGACCATCGCTTGTTCCGCGTCCTCATATCGGCCGGAACGTCTCAGGAGTTCACCCCGTGAGCGATACAGCTCACTGAGAAAGCCGTGTTCGAGGGTGCGCTCGGCATGGGCAAAGCCTTCCTGCACCGTCCGCAGGCCGTCCTCAATCCGGCCGACGCGGCAGTAGGCGTCGGCCAGCAGCGAGAGGAAGGTGGTGCGCACCAGGCCGGATTTCAGCCGATCGAGCTCGCGGAGCGCATCCTCGAGCTGTCGAACGCCCTCGTCTGGCATGGCAGTGGCACTGCCGCCAGACGCGATGGCCGACCCCTGGAACGCGCGTGCCCACTCGAGCTCCTGCGGAAATTCGTACTCGCGGCACAGGGCCATGATCTCGTCGCCGCGTGCGATCGCGTCCGCCAGTTCGCCGCGATAGAGATGAATGCCCTGATTGACGATGAGGGCGAAGACGTGCGTGACCGGTTGCCGTTGCGAGCGACAGAGCGCAATCGTCTCGAGCGAACGCTCGAGCGCTCGATCCGGATAACCGAGCGCCCACAGCGGACGACTCGACATGGCCCTGGCCACCATGCCGGGATCGATGCCAAAGGTGGCGTTGTAGGCCTGGTGTTCGGCGGGCTGGTGCAGCGCGCGCGCGCGTTCGAGCAGCCGGCTCGACTCGACGAAATCGCCCATGAACTCGAGCGAGACGCCGTCAACGTGATGCACCGCCATCAGGAACGCCGGGTTGGCCGACGCTTCCGCCTGCGCCATCAACGTGGCTGTCTGCTCCCGCACCAGCGCCAGGTCGCCGCGAATCATGTTGAAGAACGCCAGATTCCAGAGCGCCGGGAACAGCTCGGGACGGTCATCGAGCTGCTGACACAGCTGCCGCGCGCGCGCGAATGTGGCTTCGAGCTCCGGCGCCGCCCATCCTTTCACCGATCGCAGCGCCAGGCCACGAATCATCTGCAGTCCCAGTTCCAGCTGCTTTCTGAGGCCATCGTCCGGCAGTGTGTCGAGATTCCTGAGACCGCGGTCGGCGTAGTTGAGGGCTTCGCGAAAGGCGAACAGATCGGCGGCGTGCTGCGCCGCCAGGCGGAAGTAGGAGGCGCTCTCTGAGAACTCCCGGGCCGCCTCGAAGAGCAGCGCCAATCGGCCGGCGAGTGTCGCCGCCTGGGTGCGGTAGCGATCAACCAGCGCGCGCGCCACCTTGCCGCTCAACGCGGCCCGGCGGGTCGGCTGCAGTGAGGCGTAGAGCACGTTCTGATACAGCACGTGTACGAAGCGGTACTTCAGGGTGATCGTGCGGTCGGGGAGTTCCTGCTCGTCGCCGCGGTGAACGAACACGTGCACGCGCTCGAGAATCTCGAGTCGCTCTTCCACCAGCGCCGGGTCGAGCCCGGCCGCGGCGGCCACGGTGGCCGAGTCGAACTCGCTGCCCTGCACGCTGGCCGCGAGCAACAGCGCGCGGTCCTGTTCGTCGACCTGCGACACCTTGCGCGTGATCATGGCGCGCACCGACTCGGGCAGATCGCGTGGCACGTCGGGCAGATCGCGAGCCAGGGTCCACACACCCTCCTGCTCGACGATGCCACCGGTGTCGCGCACGTAACGGATGACGTCGGCCATGAACAGCGGACTGCCTTCGGTCTTGGTGTGGATCAGGGCCGCAAATGCCGGCGGGAATGCGTGACGCGGAAACTGCAGCGCCAGGTACCGCTCGACGTCGGCGGCCTCGAGAAAGCCGAGGCTGATCTCTGCGAACAGGCCGCGCGCCTGCAGTTCGCCCTTGACCGACAGGAACGGATGACGCGCCAGGGCCATGTCCGAGGGCCGATAGCTGACGAGCACCAGCACCCGCATCTCGCTCAGGCGTCCAGCGAGGTAGTTCAGCAGGTCGATAGTCGAGACATCGGCCCAGTGGAGATCGTCGATGAAGACGACGACTGGCTGCAGGCGAGACAACTCCTGGAACAGCGCGCCCAGTTCGCGCTTCATCCGCACCTGCGACGCCGCCGCCGGCGCGTCCTGCGGCGTGCCCGCGTTCTTCGGGGCGCTGTAAATCGACGACGTCGCCACCTGGGCGTGCCACGTCGGTGCCACCTCGCGAATGACGCGGTCGAGCGAGGGTCCATGGCGACGGCGCAGCAGGCTGTCGAGCGATTCGAGAATCGGGAGGTAGGCCTCCGCTCCGGCCAGCCGTTCGGAGCAACGGCCGCGCGCGACAATCGGCACGTCACCCGACGTCGCCAGGTCGTTCAGGAATTCGTCAACCAGGCTGGTCTTCCCGATCCCCGGTTCGCCAGTCACGCCGACAATGGCACCGCGACCGCTTCTGATGCGATCGTAGGTGTGGTGCAGCTCCGCGCGCTGGCTGTCGCGTCCGACCGTCGTCGGCGCTGCGGCGGCGACGGCCGGTTCCTTCGTCCACGTGGCGATCGGGCTGGCGACGAGCTCTTGCAGCAGCCTGACGACCTCTGATGCCGGCGGTCGGCGCTCCGGGCTCTTGTCGAGCATCCGCTGCACCAGCATGTCGAACGCGGCTGGCAGCGACGGCACGACGTGCGTGAGTGGCACCGGCTGCTGCGAGAGAATGCCGCTCGAGACGTGCATCGGCGTGGCGCCGACAAAGGGCCGACGGCCAGCGGCCATCTCGTAGAGGACAATGCCGAGGCCGAACACATCGCTCGGTGGGCCGGCTTCGTCGCCGCGCGTCTGTTCGGGCGACATGTAGGCCCGCGTGCCAAGCATGGTGCCGGCGGCGGTGTTGAGCACCGACTCGGTCGCATCGTTGTCAGACGACGAGTGGTCGGTCATGCGCGCCAGCCCGAAGTCGAGCACTTTGGCATAGCCATCGGTGCGGACCATGATGTTCTCGGGCTTGATGTCGCGGTGGACGATGCCGACGGTATGCGCCGCGTCGAGCGCCTTGGCGACCTGGCTGCCGATCTCGATGATCTGCGGCAGGGCAATCGGTGTTTCGAGCATCGATCGCAGCGTGCGTCCGTCGATGAACTCCTGAACGATGTACGGTTCACCGTCCGGGGTTTCACCGATCTCGTAGATGGTGACGATGTTCGGGTGATTGAGGGCCGAAGCGGCACGCGCTTCGCGGAGGAACCGCTTGACGGCGGTGGCCGCATTCTGCGTACCGGGGCGCATCACCTTGATGGCGACGACGCGGTTCAGCGTCTCGTCGAAGCCACGGAACACTTCGCCCATGCCCCCCTGGCCGAGCCGGGCGTACAACGTGTATCGTCCGAGAGTGGTGGAAGTCATTTCCCGCTGCGGAGATGCAGGGGAATCTTAGCAGACGTGCTAGGCCGAACGGCTCAGGATCACGGCGTCGGCGGTGGACGGCAGCCGGATGGTGAAACGGGTGTCGACGCCCGGTTCGCTGGTGACGGCGATGCGGCCGCCGTGTCGTTCGACGATCGCCTTGACGATCGACAGGCCCAGTCCGCTGCCTTCGAGCACCGCGGTGCGCGACGAGTCGATCTTGTAGAAGCGGTCGAAGATGAACGGCAGGTGCTCGGCGGCGATGCCGATTCCGGTGTCGCGCACGGTGATGACGATGTCGCGCCCGACCAGCGCCGCGTGCAGCTCAATCGCGTCGCCGGTCTGGACATGGCGCAAAGCGTTGGCGGCCAGGTTCTGCAGCGCCTGCTCGAGCCGGAACTGATCGCCGCGCACGATTTCGGCGCCGGGTTCGATCGTGGTCACGACCTGCACGCCACGCGCGCTGGCGGCGGCGTCCTGTCTGGCGGCGACGCGGCCGAACAGTCCTTCGATCGACACATCCTGAATATCGAGGACGTTGCCGCCACCCTCGAAGCGCGCGAGATCGAGCAGGTCGCTCACGATCCGTTGCACGCGCTGCGCTTCCTCGCCGATGATGCCGACGTAGCGGCGCCGCTGATACGAACTGCTGATCGAAGGGTCGGTGGAGAGCTTCTCCTGATAGCCGAGAATGGCCGTGAGCGGCGTCATCAGTTCGTGCGAGATGTCGGCGAGCAGCAGGCGGCGCGTGCGATCGAGGTCGCTGATTTCGGCGGCGCGCGCCGAAAGGTCGCTCGCCATGACGTTGAACGTCCGCGCCAGTGAGGCCACTTCGTCGCCGCCCTGCTCGTCGGCCCGGGCCGTGGCGTTGCCAGCGCCAAACAGCTGCGCGCTGCGTTCGAGTGCCATGAGCCGGCGGTGCGCCGGTCCGAAGATGAAACGCGACGCCAGCGCGGTGCCCACAACCAGCAGGCCGAACGCGAGCAGCGCCATCTGCGGCCAGAGGTCGCGCACCGTGCTGCGGGGCACCACCGCGACCGCCCCCTTGACGATGCCGTTCACGACGATGGGCGCGGACCAGTAGGGAGACAACTCCCATAACCGCGGAATCTTGGTCAGCGATTCGTGCTGAAACTCTTCCTGCACCGTTTCAGTGGCGGCCGGCGTGGGCCGACGGTTGCCGTAGAAGTAGGCGTCGCCTGACACCAGCATCACGTAGAACGAACGCGGCGGCGTCGGGTAGGCGCTGCGGACCAGGGCATCGACATTGGTGCCGGGGTCGCGTGTCAGCGCGTCGCCGATCTGACGGGCCAGCGCCAGGGTGAATGTGGTGCGGGCGTCGGCATCGGGTCGGCTGGTGAGCCAGAGCATGACGCCGCCCTGAATCGCCAGTACCGCGGCGATACAGACGATGAAGCCGATGCCGATGCGCCAGTAGAGGCTGCGATACCGCACCTGCATCTAGTCCTCAGCGAACTTATAGCCTTCACCCCACACGGTGAGGATGAGGGTGGGTTGGGCCGGGTCGCGCTCGATCTTACAGCGCAGACGGTGGACGAGGGTGTCAACACTGCGTCCGGTCACGAACACTTCACCGTGCCAGACTTCGGCGAGCAGCCGCTCGCGACTGAAGACGACGCCGCGGTGGGCCACGAGTTGATAGAACAGCCGGAACTCGTGGGGCGTCACCGGCACCTCGCGGCCGTGGAGACGGAGCGAGCGCTTCGCCGGGTCGAGTCGCAACCCGTGCTCTTCGATCACGGTGGTCTGCTCCATCGGCTTTGGCAGCGCCGTGCGATGCCGGCGTGTCAGGGCGCCGACACGCGCCGATAGTTCCAGCATGCTGAACGGCTTGGTCAGATAGTCGTCGGCGCCGCTGTCAAAGCCGGCCAGTTTGTCCGATTCATCGGACCGGGCGGTGAGCATCAGGATCAACACGTCGCGGTTGGCCTGACCGGCTCTGACATTGCGGCACAACTCGAGGCCGTTGAGCCCTGGCAGCATGACGTCGAGAACGACGACGTCGAACGGCTGACTGCGCAGGAGATCGAGCGCCTCTCGTCCGTTGGCCGTGCCCAGGCATCGATACCCCTCAGACTCGAGGTGGAGGCACACGAGATCGCGGATGTTGGCCTCGTCTTCGACGATGAGGAGGCGCGGTGTGTCCGGTGAGGCGTGACGGTCAAGCATGCAAGGGGCCCAATTATTGAGGTCGCGCATTGTCCCGGCCAACCTTGTCACAGTCTTTTGACAAGTTTCTATCTCCTTCGATGTGTTGTTGTCGGGGCGAACGGCGTCGGACACAGTTTCTTGACAAAGGAATGATTGCTTGGTTTGAAACGCGGGCGTATCTTCTTCGCCGCACGACATCAGTCGTCGCGACGCAAGAGGTCCGCATGAGCTTTCCACGAACGAACCGGGTCCAGCGGCGAGCGATCTGGCTGTGTGCGGCCGCAGCGCTGGCGCTGGCGCCTGGTGATGCCCGCGTGCGGGCGACCCAGGCGGAGGCCAGAGTGGCGCCGACGTTCAACGCGGAAATCGCGCCGATCATCTTCGAGAAGTGCGCGAGCTGTCATCGTGCCGGGGCCGTCGGCGCCATGGCGCTCACCAGCTACCGCGAGGTGCGGCCGTGGGCCCGTTCGATCAAGGCCCGCGTCACCAGGCGCGAGATGCCGCCGTGGTCGGCTGATCCCCGCTTCGGCCACTACATCAACGATCAGAGTCTCTCGCAGGAGCAGATCGACGCGATTGCGGCGTGGGTGGATGCCGGTGCTCCGGAAGGCGCTGGCGTCGCGCCCGAGATGCCGAAGTACGCCGCCGGTGGATGGCGCCTCATCGACGGACGCCCGCCCGACGTGATCATCGAGATGCCGATGGAGTATCCGATCCCGGCCGAGGGGCAGGTGCCGGTCTTCCGCCTCTGGGACAAGAACCCCTTCACGGAAGACGTCTTTGTCCAGGCGCTGCAGATTCAGCCGAGCAACCTCTCCGTGACCCATCACTCGGCGCTCTACGGACAGGCCCTGCCGCCGAAAACGACGTTGAAGAAGGGGATCGGCTGGAAGAACGGCCCGGAGATCGCCTACATCCCCACCTACGACGACGGCAGCATCACCAGCATCCTGACGCAAGGGTTCGGATTTTCTGACGGCATCGAAGGCGCCGAAGGCAAGGCGACCCTCAAGCCGGGTGATCGCGTCCCGACGGTCAACCGATCGTTCGCCATCAGTGAGGAAGACGACGAACGGCTGATGTTCTACCTGCCGGGCAGCGACTATCAGATCTTTCCGAAGGGGGCGGCCAAGCGCATTCGCGCGTCGAATGCGCTCATGTGGGAAGTGCACTATTCCCCCAACGGCAAGCCGACCACCGATCGGGAACGGATCGGCCTGTGGCTGGCCACGCCTCCGACCCAGCGGGAAGTTCACGTCCTGCGCAATGGCGCGGGGCAGCACATCATCGAGAACCGCGAAGTGGGTGGCATGCAGGCGCTGCCGCCGATTCCGCCGAACGCCGGCGACTGGAAGATTACGGCGATTCAGCCCTTCACCGAGGACGCGACGCTCGCCTCGATGCAACCGCACATGCACCTCAGAGGGAAGGACATGACCTACGTGGCCACCTTCCCTGACGGTCGCGAAGAGGTGCTGCTCTCGGTGCCGAGATACGACTTCAACTGGCAGAACACTTACATGCCGACAACGCCGGTGAAGCTGCCGGCCGGCACGGTGCTGAAGACCGTCGGTCACTACGACAACTCGGTGGCCAACAAGGTGAATCCGCAACCGTACCGTCCGGCGTTCTGGTCGGAGCAGACGTGGGACGAGATGTACAACGCCTGGACCGAAATCACCTACGACGGTGAGACCGACGTGATGGCGACCGCCACCGAGCGTCGTGCCCGCAATCTGGCGGCGTCGTCCACGAACCCAATCGCCACCGTGGTGGGGTGTGCCGCGCCTGGCGCCGACCCGCTGCGATGGACGCTGACTGGCGCCAGCCGGATCGTGGCGCCTGCCGCCCCTGGTGCCGCGCCGCCACGCGTCGCGCCGAACCTGACCAAGGCCGACAGTGAGGCGGCCGCTGCGGTGGCTCCCGGTGCCGAGACATTCGAGCTCCTCGGGGTCTCCGACTTCGTCACGCCCGAGCAGTCGCTGCAGAACCCGGTGCGCAAGGCGCTGTATCCCATTGAACGTGTCAACGCGACCGGCGCGCTTGCCTCGGGGAAGCGCGTGGTGGCCAAAGGGGTCTGGATTGCCGGTAGCCCGGCGCGCGTCAACCTGACCTCAGTGGTCCAGCTCGAAACGAGCTGCGACGCCGCGCGCGGGCACTGACGCGAGCGTTCGCTCGCACTGATCACGTTTAAACATTCATACCTGTCACGCCGCGCTCATTGGTACTTCGTTCGTCGGGTTTTCCGATCGGTCCACGTGGAGGTGATATGCGAAGAGTTGTCGGAGGGCTGGTGTTCCTGGCTGTACTGGCGTGTGCGCCAGTGGCATTCGCTCAGAGTGCGGGCATTGCCGGCGTTGCCAGGGATACCAGCGGTTCGGTTCTGCCCGGTGTGACAGTTGAAGCGGCGAGTCCGGCGCTCATCGAGCGGGTGCGCTCGGTCACCACGGACGCTCAGGGGCAGTACAAGATTGTCGACCTGAGGCCCGGCACCTACACTGTCACCTTTACGTTGCCGGGATTCTCGACTTTCAAACGCGAGGGCATCGAGCTCCAGGCCCAGTTCACGGCCACCGTCAATGCCGACCTCAATGTCGGCGCGCTGGAAGAGACGATCGTCGTCTCGGGTGCGTCGCCGCTGGTCGACACCCAGAACGTCGTCAAGCGCAACGTTGTCCAGAAAGACACGATCGATGCGATGCCGACATCGAAGAACTGGTCGACGATTGGCGTGATGACCGTCGGTGTGTTCAGCAATCAGAGTGATGTCGGCGGTTCGGCTGGAGAGCATCAGAATCAGCTCAAGGCCCACGGTGGGTCGTTCAACGATCGTCTGGTGCAGCTCGATGGTCTGATGCTGGCCAATATGGCCTGCAACTATTCGTGCACGGGGCTCTCGACCAACGACGCGTCGACCCAGGAGCTGAGCTACGAGTTCGGCGCGATTTCCGCCGAAACGTCTGGCGGCGGCGTGCGCGTCAATATCATTCCCAAGGAAGGCGGCAACCGTTTCAGCGGATCCGGCTTCTTCAACTTCGCCAACAGCGCGCTGCAGGGCAGCAACATCGACGATGCGCTGCGCTCGCAGGGCACGACCACCGGTGACAGTATCAACAGCATCTACGATGGCAGCGGTGCCTTCGGTGGTCCGCTGAAGCAGGACACGCTGTGGTTCTGGACGGCGCATCGCTATTGGGGCTACGAGCAGATTCGCACGAACACTTTCGAGGAAGGCAACCCGTTCGACCTCGTCTACGACGCGGACCGGAGCCGCCCAGGTACCGAAACGCAGAAGAACAAGAGTCTGGACGCCCGACTGACCTGGCAGATCAGCCCGAAGAACCGCCTGTCGCTGTATTACAACTGGGCGCCACGCACCACGTCGAACTGGGGGCTGGGCAGCCTGGTGCAGTTCGGCGCGGCGCAGTTCCAGAATATCCCGCTGAGCCACTTTGAAACGGCAAGCTTCCGTTCGACGGTGTCGCCGAAGATGCTGTTCGAAGCGGCGGCCGGGAACATGACGCAGAACTGGACGCGTGAGGCGGAGCGCAGTTCGCCGACCGCACTCGGCTACCCGGTCACCGAGCAGACCACCGGCGTGCGCTTCAGGGCGTACGACCTGCCGTTCTCGCAGAACATCACGTCGCTCCGCTCGTACCGCAGTTCGGTGTCGTATGTCACCGGATCGCACGCGC
>CADEEX010000069.1 GCA_902826465.1 uncultured Acidobacteriota bacterium | reverse complement strand
CGAAGGTCGCGCCGGCCTTGGCCGCGAGCAGCGCCTGGGCAGCGGAGAACACCAGCGTGACGTTGACACGAATCCCTTCCGACGACAGCGACTTGCAGGCGTGAATGCCGTTCCTGGTGAGCGGCACCTTGACGATCATGTGCTCGTGAAGCCTGGCGATGTCGTGCCCCTCGCGCATCATCCCGTCGTAGTCGGTGGCGACCACCTCCCCGCTCACCGGTCCCTTGACGATCTCGCAGATCCGCTTGAGGTTCTCTTTGTAGTCGCCCGGCTCCTTCGCCAGCAGCGATGGATTGGTCGTCACGCCATCGATGATGCCGATCGCCGCCAGTGTTTCGATGTCCTTGATGTTGCCGCTGTCGATAAAGAGCTTCATGCCTGTTCCTCTGCGACCGGATTGGTCAGCGAACCGACACCCTCGACGGTCACGGTCACGGTATCGCCGTGCACCAGTGCACCTACGCCAGAGGGAGTCCCCGTTGAAATGACGTCGCCAGGTTCGAGGGTCATGACGAACGTGATGTACTCGATCAACTCATCGATCGGAAAAATCAGCTGCGCGCTCGACGAGTGCTGCCGCCTGACGCCGTTGACAGAGCCGTCGACGCCGCGCGGTGTGTCATCGACACCGGTGGCAATGCAGGGACCAATGGGCGCAAACGTATCGAACCCTTTGGCACGCGTGTACTGCACTTCACGGTTCTGGAGATCGCGCGCGGTCACGTCGTTCACGCAGGTGATGCCGAAGACGTACTGCCAGGCGCGAGCGCGTGGCACGCGGTGAGCCCGCTGACCGATCACGACCGCCAGTTCAGCCTCATGATCCACGCGGCCGACGCCTGGCGGCAGACGTATCGTCGCACCGGGGTCGAGCGTCGCGGACGAGGGCTTGAGAAACAGCATCGGCTCCGACGGCAGCGCTTTCTTCATCTCCGCCGCGTGGTCGCGGTAATTCAGACCGACACAGACCATCTTTGACGGGCGTGTCGGCGCCAGCAGGTGCAGTTGCGAGAGAGGCGTGCTGATGACGGAACCGAGGGCGTAGCCGTCGAAGACCGTCGCGCCGGTCAACACCGCGCGATACAAGGTTCCGCTGCGCTCGACGGCCACGAACGGCTCACCGCCCTGCGACACACGATAGATGCGATCCATGTGGGCGAAATTCTATGCTACCTGACCGACTCTTCGATGGTGGTCGACACCGGACTGCGATTGCCGCTTTTGTCGACGGCCTGCACCGCGTACGTGACCCGCGAGCCCGACGGCACCGTGTCGCGGAACGTCGTGTCAGCGATCGGTTCGGTGTTCACCGCCGTCGGCGTCGTCGCCGGCGCAATGGCGCGGAGCACGATATATCCAGCGAGGTCCACGGCATCGACCGGATTCCAGATCAGGCTGACCGCGCCAGCCTCAGGCACGGCGTTGAGCCCGGTCGGAGCTACTGGCGGAAAAGTGTCGCGCGGCGTCACGCAGACGCGAGGCGACAGCCCGCTCTCAATCGGCACGCCGTCCATCGAGGCCAGGCGTCGCATCGCAAAGCACCGCTCGGCCTCGAACACCACGCGCGATTCCACGAATCGCCCATCGCTCACCGCGGCGTCGGGCAGACGGGTCTCGTCGTGGGTCACATCGTAGACATGCAGCAGCACGGGAGCGTCGGCGGTACTCGCATCCCAGGTCAGCGTCACCTGTGTCGCGTCGTACTCGACGCGAGGCGCCGCAGGCGGTGCCGGCGAGGCCACCAGCGGGACGATGGCCGGCGCCGACAACGCGCCGCGGCGTCCGCGGCCATTGATTCCCACCGCCACATACGAGCGAAAATCGGTGGGCGGAAGGCTGGCGGCGAGCGCGTCGCTCAACGAAGCCGTGGCGCCCTGATCGACGCCCGGCAGCAGTTTTCGCTCTGGCGCATCCTGCGCAGTCTCCGGCTTGTCGGGATCGGGCGGTGGATTGACCTCGATCGAGCCGACCCTTGTACCGCGACGAACGATGTCTTCCGCCGTAAGGGTCGCCGGGCCGGTCATGCCAAAGACATCGACGCGACTGATGTCGGCTGGCGTCACGCCGTCAACATTGGTCGCCGGCACGGTCAGCCGGAGACGCACGGATTGATCCTGCCTGCTCGCCGTCACTGCCTGAGGCGCGACGGGCAGGCGCACGAGCGGAGGCAGTGGCGGTCCCTTCTTTCCGCAGGCCACCGCCGCCAACGTAAAGATGAGGAAGGCGAATCGGGCGTACCGCACTAGCTCAGATGCCGCGTGTGTCGAACCATCATCGAGTTTTCTGACTCTATCGGCCCGCTGATCCGGGTGTCAAGAAAACGGGACGCGATTGCGCTCGCGTCAGGACAAGGAGCGGAAGATCACGAAAAGACACCCGCAATCACTGCACAACCGAATCAGGTCCGTTGGCAACAACGTTGCTCAACGACCCGCAGGAGCCTCTCTATGAATCGCAAAATTGCGTATGCGCTGGCATTCGCCGTCGGGGTGGCGTCAGTCGACCCGGCGTACTCTCAGGGACGAGCCCGCTCGGGCGGTGGAGGAAGCCGCGGCTCAGGAGGCGGAGGCACGGCGGTGCCTCGTTCCGGCGGGTCCGGTGGAGGCTCGGTGAGCGGCGGCGCGTCCACGACCCGTCAGCCTGCCGGCGGCGCCACCAGTGGTCGAACCGCCTCGGGCGGGAGGGACAGTGGGCGGGCCGATGAACGTGGCGGCAATTCAGACTCAGGGTCGGCGAACGGGCGCTCGGGCGATGCCGCCGCGGGCAGTGCGGTCGCCACCACGCGTGACCGCGACGACCAGCCTGGGCGAGGAACGGCTGTGCGCCGCCGCCCCGGCACCGGCGGCCCGACGGTTGTGGTGAACAATCCCGGCTATCTGGGTGGCTACTATCCCTGGGGCTACGGCGGATTGGGTCTCGGATACGGCGGCTACTACGGGGGCTTCTACGACCCCTGGATGTATGACCCCGGATACGCCACAAACTGGGGGTACGGCTATCAGGGTTCAATCCGGCTGAAGATCAGCCCGCGCAACGCGGAGGTCTACGTCGACGGCTACTTCGCGGGCGAGGTCGACCAGTACGACGGTGTGTTCCAGAAGCTGAATCTGGACGCGGGCCCCCATCGGATCGAAATTCGCGAAGAGGGCTTCGACGCTCTCTCCTTCGAGGTTCGCATCCAGCCCGATCGCAAGATCACCTACCGGGGAGAACTGAAGGAAGGGCCCTGAATCGAAGCGGCTTACTGAGCGGCCAGCAGGCGCCGGTCGATGACGTACTCACCGACCGGTGCCCACTGCGTTGACGAGTACTTGGCAAAGATACGGACTCGCGCATCGACGAAATTCGAGTTCGCCATCATCTGCATGCGCGTCTCGGTTCCCGTGTAACCCTTGGGCGAGCTGACGCTCTGCAGTCCTGAGGACGCACCTGGCGCCAGTCCCTCGGTCCCCACGATCCGCACATAACTGCTGCCCCACTCTTCTTCTTCGGTGACGCGCCTGAACAACACGTTGGCCTGGAGTGTGTCGAGCGTCTGGGCCGACACATTCTTCAGCTTGAAGGAGATGGTCGGCACCATCTTGTTCTGGCCGTTCACATCACCGGCATTGGACCACCCGGTGACGACGTCGGTGACCTCCAGCCCCTTGGTGAGATCGACCTTCTCCTGGCACGCGGCGGACGCGGCGGCCAGCAATGTGACGGCGAGAAGCAGTGCGCGCATGGCGGTATCTTAAAACACTCGCACCTCGACCCGCTTCACCGCGTCGTCTCTGGAGACCTGACCGCCCAGGAAGGCCATCAGGTCGGCTCCGCGGATGCTGATGAGCCATGTCTGACTCTCCGAGTCCGCGGGATTGAGTCGTGGGCGATCGTCGCTGCCGCGGGCGGCGACGGTCAGCCATTCGGTCGGCCCCACCCCGAGCCCACGGCTGTGCTCGAGCATCGCGTCAACCAGCGCCGACGTGATCGTCTCCCGGTACGACTGGTTGGCCTGTTCCTGACTCCTCGGCACACGCTCCTCGAGCTGCGCCGATGCCCCTGTCGAGGCCGAGACGGCCGTGACGCCCATCGGCGTCACCTGCAGTTCGACGCGCTTCAGCGCCTGTTGCACATTCTGGTCTTTTGCCCCGGCGTCTTCGACAAACGATCGCAGCGTCTGCAGCGCCGATTGAATGCCCAGGTTGCTCTGATCGAGCGTCTGGAAACTCCACGGCAGCGGCCCCTCGAGCGACGGCACCTCCACATCGAAAAACACGCCGTAGCCATCGAGTCGAAACCCGCGCGCACGCGCCTCTTCTGTCAGCAACATGTCGGCGGGCAACACGACGCGGAGACGATCGCGCATGACCGTGGCGCCATGTTCGACCGCGCCCTCGAGCAGGCGCTCCACTTGTCCGATCTGATACCGCAGTTCCTTGAGTTGCCGGATCTGCTGAGCCCCGAGTGGCGCCGGTGCCGGCGCCTGGGCGTGAGCCGTGCCTGCCGCCAGCGTCAGCGTGGCCATCGCTGCGCATGAAAAGACGTTCCGCATGTGCCTACCCTTCACCTGACTCATCGTTCCCAGCTACGGACGCTGCGACACGCGCTGCGCCAGGCTGTTCACCTGCTGCTGCGTTCGCATGACTTCCATGCCGGTACGGCTTTGAATAATGCCGAGATTGCGGTCGATGCGCGCGAGATCAGACTGACGCTGCGACTCGACCTCACGAGCCAGTTCGGCCAACCTCAAAGCGAGGTCGCGACGTTGCCGCTGCTCGCTGTCCAGCAGCAGGGCCCGGACGCGGCGCAATTCACTGTCGTCCGTGGCACCCGGAGATGCCGCCATCGCGACGGGCCGCGCCATCAGCTCGCCGCGCAGGCGTTCCTCGAACTCTGCCAGCTCGGTGCGCCACGGTGCCGCGACCGCTTGCCCTGCCGTCAGGCTCGCCGCCGCTGGCGTGGACGCCGCGGCAGCCTCCGGATGATTCCATCCGGTCCGCACCAGCAATCCCTGTGTCGACGAGTAGCTGACGTCGAGATTCGCGACGCCGGCCCCGACGCCAACGAGCAGGACGGCGGCCATCGCCTGCGCCCAGACCGGCCACCCACGTGCACTCGATGCCACGGGCGCCCTGTCGTGTGCGTGTGGCGGAACGTGATGGCCGTGTGGCGGGGGAATGGTCACAGTGAACGCCGGCTCAGGCGACGCCCACAGCCCGAGTTCACTCCGCACCCCGCGCAGTGCGTCCACTTCGGTCCGACAGAGCGCGCACGACGCCAGATGGCGTTCGAAGATCAGCCGCTCGTCGAGCGGCCCTTCTTCGTAGAGATACGCGACGATCTGCTCATCGCGCGTGCCAACGAGACTACAGGTGTTCTGCTTCATGATTATGCGACCCGTCCGCCGGCGGTCTTCGCGAGCTCCCGCCGGAGCACCGTCAATCCTTGATACAACCGGGTTTTCACCGTACTCAGCGGACATCCGACCACGTCCGCGATCTCCTGGAATGTCAGACCGTGGTACTCCTTGAGCACAATCGCGGTCCGCTGTTCCTCCGGCAGATGCTCCATTGCCTGCTCTACCAGCCGCGTCAGGTCGCGCCGGGCCACGAGATCCTCAATCGACTCGGTCGGCTCCGTCGACACGGCCAGATCCATCAAATCGACATCCTCGGGCGGCTGCAGCATTGGCGCCCGGCGCTCGCGGCGAATCCAGTCGCGACACAGGTTCAGGGCGATGCGATACAGCCACGACGAAAATTTTGCCTGCCCGCGGAACCGTGGCAGGGCGCGATAGGCCCGGAGGAATGTCTCCTGGCAGACGTCCCGCGCCTCTTCCTCGCGGCCAATGGTCCGATAGGCAAGAGCGTAGATCGGCCGCTCCCATCGCAGGACCAGCTGATTGAAGCTGTCGGCATCGCCGCCAACCGAGCGGGCGACGAGTTCTTCGTCGGTCGAAGTCATTCGGAGGGCGCGCGTCCTCGATTCACTACAAAGCTTAGACGGCCGACCCTGTTCGGCGGCCGGTTTCACCCGGCGCAAACACGCCGGGATCGTCGATATCTCTAACCACAACTATCTCTATGGTTTAGCACGAACAGTCCAAAGGGCCCCATATCGGCCACGCCGTGCCAGGCCGAGAAAACCATGCGACACTAGAGGTGGATCGTCTCCCTTGCCGGCCGGGGACGGTGTGGCATCGGCGACCGGCCGGTCGCGCACGAACTTGAGAAACGAACCCGGATTGGCGCTCGCAATCATGTTGGGAATCGTGCAGGATCACGGCGACAGTGTGCGGTCGCCAATCACCCCTGCAGCGGGGCGCGGTCTCAACCGTCGGGTTGCCTACGGGTTAGCAGCATGATTGACGAAACCTTTCTCACGACCGAAGAAGTGCTCGAGTACCTGCAGGTCAATCTTCGGACCGTCTATCGTCTGATTAAGGCGGGCAAGATTCCAGCGGTCCGCGTCGGCCGGCAGTGGCGATTTCGCAAGGGCGATATTGACGCCTGGCTCGACAGCCAGCGCCCGCGTGCCGCCTCGCAAACGAAACCGGCCGCACCGGCCACTCCTGCCACCCGCACGCCAGGCGTCAGGCCTCGCGTGCTCGTCGTCGACGACGAGTCCAGCATCCGCGATCTCCTGTCGAAGACCCTCGCGCTTGCCGACTACGACGTCGATGCGTCTCCAGATGGCCGCGCGGCACTCGAACGACTGCGCCTGACGAGCTACGATCTGCTGATCGTCGACCTCAAGATGCCTGGCATCGACGGGTTGACAGTGATTCGCGAAGCGCGACGGATGAAGGTCGATCTGCCTGTCATCATCATCACCGGCTTCTCGAGCGAATCCACCGCCATTGAAGCGCTCAATCTCGGCGTCTCGGGATATCTGACGAAGCCCTTCCGGGTGCCCGAAGTGTTGAAGGCGGCCCTCAAGGCGCTGGGCGAATAGCGCCCGCCTCTCCGCCGCGAGTCGCGCGACCGGCTGAGGCCGTCAGCGCCTACCTTTTCGGCTCTCCATGATCCAGCTGTCAGAACTCACCAAGACCTTCGGTGATCGCGTGTTGTTCGACCGCGTCACCTGGCAGATCAACGCGCGGGAACGGGTCGGCCTGTGCGGGCCGAATGGCGCCGGCAAGACCACGCTGCTGAAGATGATGGCGGGCCTCGATGAGCCCGACTCCGGAGCCGTGCTCAAGCCGTCGGCATTGACCGTCGGCTATCTCCCACAGGACGGGTTGTCGCATGCCGGCAAGACGGTCTTCGAGGAAGCCAGCAGTGCCTTCGCCGAACTGCTGCAGATCAAGCGCGAGATGCACGACATCGAGGCGCGGCTCGGCGACGCCCTGGTGCCTGAGCACGAGCACGAGGCGATGCTCGAACGCTACAGCGACCTCCAGGAACGTTTCCGGCTCGGCGATGGCTACAGCATCGAGCTCAAGACGGCGACCGTACTGCAGGGGCTCGGCTTCAAGACATCTGACGCCGAACGTCCGACGGAAACATTCTCGGGCGGCTGGCAGATGCGGATTGCCCTGGCGAAGCTGCTGCTGCGCGCGCCCAACCTGCTGCTGCTCGACGAACCGACCAACCACCTCGATCTCGAGGCGCGCAACTGGCTCGAGGAGTACCTGAACGCCTATCCGCACGCCGTTATCCTGGTCTCGCACGACCGCTTCTTTCTCGACGCGGTGGTGACGAGGATCGCCGACCTGACGCTGCGCACGCTGACCGACTACGTGGGCAACTACAGCGACTATCTCGTCGCGCATGACGCACGGATGGACGCCCTGCGCAAAGCCAAGCGCGAACAGGACGAGGAGATTGCCCGCGTCAAGATGTTCATCGATCGGTTCCGCTACCAGGCGACCAAGGCCGCGCAGGTGCAGAGCCGCATCAAGATGCTCGACAAGGTCGTCCTTCTCGAGGTGCCTCCGGAGCGGAAGAAGATTCACTTCAACTTTCCGACGTCCGAGAAGAGCGGACGCACGGTGCTTGAGATCAAGGATGGACGCAAGGCCTACGGCCCGGTCGTCGTCTTCGATCATCTCAACCTGCACATCGAGCGGGGCGACCGGATCGCGCTGGTCGGACCCAACGGCGTCGGCAAGTCGACGCTAATGCGGATGTTGTCCGGCGAAGAACTGCCCGACAGCGGCGAGCGCATCGAAGGCCACAACCTGGTCACCCAGTATTTCGCGCAGGACGAAGCCACGCGCATGGATCCGGCGCCGACCGTCTACGAGACACTCGCCGACGGGTCGCCACTGCACATGGTGCCGGCGATTCGCAACCTGCTCGGCGGCTTTCTCTTCTCGGGCGACGACATCTACAAGCGCGTCCGTGTCCTGTCGGGTGGAGAACGCACGCGGTTGGCGGTGGCACGGATGCTGCTCCGTCCATCGAACACGCTGCTGCTCGATGAGCCGACCAACCATCTCGACCTCGACTCGAAGGAAGTACTCCTCGACGCGCTGGTCGCCTTTGGCGGCACGCTGATCTTCGTCTCGCACGACCGCTATTTCGTCGAACGCCTGGCCACCAAGATCATCGAAGTCGGTCGAGGCACGGCCACGGTGTACCCGGGCACCTACACAGAGTTTCTCTGGCACAAAGAGCATGCGCAGGATGTCGCGCCTGCACCAAGCCCGACGCGGAAGGCGCCGATGCCGCCGGCGGCAGAGGCTCGGCGACAGACTCCCGCTCGCGACAAAACGCCCCCTGAACAGAAGCCGGCCACTCCCTCACGGGAAGAGAAGAAGCGGTCTGACGCGGAGGCGCGGCGACAGTCGAAGGTCGCGCAGGCGCGCCAGTCTCAGATCGACGCACTCGAGACGCAGATTGCCGACACCGAAGCGGCGCTGCGCGGGCTCGAAGCCCAGATGGCCGCTCCAGGCTTCTACGACGACCGCACCACCTCGCAACCGCTGATCGACCAGCATCAGGCGTTGATGTGGAAAGTGGGCGATCTGATGCACCGCTGGGAAGAGCTGCAGTCCGCCGATTCGTCCCCCGCCGCACCCGACGCCTGACGACCTGACGAATCCGTCCGCCGATTACAGTTCTGTTCGCGCGGGGCCGAAAACAGGACAGGGGCCTGGTCGCCAGACACGGTTTCCCGAAGCTTTATCGCCCAGCATGCGGGTACACCGTTTGCGCCTGCCACTGGGCCGGACCCTTGATGCCCAAACGCTCGAACGAACACGTAGGCCCGGACGATCGCTTCTTCCGTCAGCTCGTCGGCAGCATGCGCAACGGCGTCATCGCCATTCATCGCGACGGCTCCCTCGCGTTGATGAACGACGAGGCGTATCGGATTTTCACGCTGCCCCGGCATGCGGACGACACCGGCCGGCCGTTTACGGACGTGTTCAGAACGCGACCCGACCTCGTGCGCGTGCTGTCTGGCGCCTTTGAACTGACCACGCTCCCCAACCGCGCCGAACTTCGACTGAAGGACCTCGACCGCGTCATCGGCTACACGCTGTCGCTGGTCAAGGATGACGATGGCGAGGCCATTGGCGCAGTGCTGTTCTTCAAGGACCTGACGCGAGTCGAGCAACTCGAGGAGCGTGAGCGGCTGCGCGATCGCCTGGCGTCGCTCGGCGAGATGGCCGCCGGCATTGCCCACGAACTGAAGAACCCGCTCGCCGGGATCGAGGTCATGGCCGGCCTGCTGCGTCGACAGGTTCCCGACTCGCCGGACGCCCAGTCGCTGCTGGCCGACATCATGGGCGAAGCGAAGCTGGCCAACTCGATTGTCGTAGAGATGCTCGAGTTCGTACGACCGATTCGCCTGCAGCTCGAGGACACCGACGTCTCGGACGTACTGCGGCAGGCGATGTCGCTCGCAGAGCGCAAGGCGGCCCGTGGTGACATCACCGTCCGTGTCAGCATCCAGCCGGAGCTGCCGCTGATCGAAGGCGACCACAACCAGCTCTGTCAGGTGTTCATGAACCTTCTGACCAACGCCTTCGAGGCGCTCGATGGCCGCGGCTCCATCAGTCTCACGGCGGTGTCGCAGTCGATCGAACCCGACCCGGCGTCGGCGGGTGGCGACAGCAGCACCGCCGTGGTCGTCGATGTCTGCGATGACGGCCCGGGAGTCGCCGACGGATTGAGCGATCGGATCTTCAATCCGTTCTTTACGACCAAGCCCACCGGCACGGGCCTTGGGCTGCCGATCGTGCGAAAGATTGTCGACGCGCACGACGGACGCATTGACTTGACGAGCCAGCCCGGCACAGGCACCCGGTTCAGGGTCACCTTACCGGTGGTCAGCGGTTCGCACTGGTTCAGATAGGGAGAGGCACCAAGACATGGGTCGCATATTGATCGCGGATGATCACGACGCGCTGCGCCGCGGACTGAAGCGGGGACTGTCAGAAGCCGGGCACGAGGTCGACGAGGCGTCCAACGGCAACGCCGCCATCGAGCGGCTGCACGAAAGCTATTTCGACGTCGTCTTGAGCGACCTGAAGATGGGCGGCAGCGACGGCATGGACGTGCTGCGGACAACCCGTGCGATGCATCCCACGACCGCCGTGATTCTGATGACGGCGTTCGGCTCGATCAACACGGCCGTCGAGGCGATGAAGATCGGCGCGTTTGACTTTGTCCAGAAGCCGTTCGAAATCGAAGAGATGGAGGTCAAGATCGAGAAGGCGCTGGAAATGAAGCGCCTCAAGAATGAGCTGGAGTACCACCGCGGCAACCAGCAGGAACTCTACAACTTCGATCGCATTGTCGGCTCGAGCTCGGCGCTGCACAAGGTGCTCGACATCGTCAGGAAGGTCGCCAAGAGCAACACGACCGTGCTGGTGCGCGGAGAGACCGGGACCGGCAAGGAACTGATCGCCGGCGCGACCCATCACAATTCGCTGCGCAGCTCGAGAAACTTCGTCAAGGTGAACTGCGCGGCCCTGCAGGAGAACCTCCTCGAATCCGAACTGTTCGGTCACGAGAAAGGCGCCTTCACCGGCGCCGACAAACAGCGCATCGGCAGGTTCGAACAGGCGGACGGCGGCACGCTGTTCCTCGACGAAATCGGTGACATGAGTCCGAGCACGCAAGCCAAGATTCTGCGAGTGCTGCAGGAGCACGAGTTCGAGCGCCTCGGTGGGACCCGCACACTGCGGGTCGACGTCCGGCTCATCGCCGCCACCAACCGCGACCTTCCTGGCATGGTGCAAAGCGGTCACTTCCGCGAAGACCTCTACTACCGCCTCAATGTGGTCTCGATCGAGATGCCGCCACTGCGCGAACGCAAGGACGATATCGTGCCGCTGGCCACGTCATTCATGCAGCGGTTTGCGTCCGAGTTGAAGAAGCGGATCGAGGGACTCGATGCCGATGCCCAGAAGCTGCTGATGCGCTACAACTGGCCCGGCAACATCCGGGAACTCGAGAACACGATCGAGCGGGCCATTCTTCTCGCCGAGGGACGATCGATTGCCGCCGACGACCTGCGGCTTGGCGAGGCGTCGACCGCCGGTCACGGTCGCGACCAGGCGTCTGTGGTGAAGATTCCCCCGACCGGCATCCCCCTCGAAGACATCGAGCGCAATGCGCTCGTCGAGGCGCTGAAGATGTCGAACTGGGTGCAGAAAGACGCGGCCGAACTGCTGTCCATCAGCCCGCGCGTCATGAACTACAAGATCAAGACGCTCGGCATCGAGTTTCCGCGCGGACGTCGCGCCGCACCGCTGCTGCCGACTGAGTCAGCCCTCGCGTCGGCGTCCTGAGCCTGTGGCCGGTCGGGTCGCAGCACGCCGCTCGCCCGTTGGCGCCGCGTCCGGGGGCACCGATGTGCCTTCGGGCGGCGCGTGGTCGCCGGTCGCACGCGGATGCGTGCGGCGATGCACCTCGCGCAACTGCGTCGCGTTGACGTGCGTGTAGCGTTGCGTGGTGCTGAGCCGCGCGTGCCCGAGCAGTTCCTGGATCGCCCGCAAATCGGCACCGCGCTGCAGGAGATGCGTGGCAAACGAGTGGCGGAGCGCATGCGGACTGATGTTGTCGCGCGCCACACCCGCATATCGGCGCACCAGTCGATCGATGCTGCGGGTCGTCAGGCGCCCGCCGCGGAAGTTCAGAAAGAGCGGTTCGCGGCGATCGCGCCGTGAGACGAGACGCAGCGTCTCTCGATCAACCAGCCACACCCTGAGAGCAGCCGCGCTGGCATGGTTGAACGGAACAATCCGCTCCTTCCCGCCCTTGCCGACGACCCGCACCATTCGACGACTCAGATCGAGCGAATCGAGATCGAGCGACGCCAGTTCACTGAGACGCAAACCGGACGCGTAGAACAGTTCGAGGATCGCCCGGTCCCGCCGTCCGAGCGGGTCGTCGCCGGCCGCAGCCTCGAGCGTGCGCGACATCTCGGCTTCAGACAGGTGCGCCGGCATCCGAACTTCCCGCTTGGGAGTCGCGATGAGCGCGCCCGGATCGGCCGACATCACGCCTTCGCGGCGCAGATAGCGGAGGAACGTCCGCACGGACGACAACTTGCGCGCAGCGGTTGACCGCGTCTGCCCGAGCGTGTGCGCGGCAGCGAGGAAGCGGCGAAGCGCCGAACGGTCGAGGGATGCCGGAGTGAGCTGCCCCACCTTGAGTCCGGCCTCGGCCGCTGTGTGGCGCAACAACTGCGAAATGTCGGAGTCGTAGGCGCGAACCGTGTGAGGCGAGACGTTGCGATTGAGGGCCAGATGCTTCAGAAAGGCCTTCAGATGCTCCGTCACGCGGCGCGTCCTTTCATCCAGTCGTCGAGCGCGTCGAGCGCCCTGGCCGACATCGCCAGCTTGCGATCGCCCTTGCCTCGCGGCGGCTGATCGAGCGGCTGCATGATGCCGAAGGTGATGTTCGAAGGCGCGTAGTGAGCCGGATCGGCGTGCGACGCATAGTAGGCGAGCGCGCCGATCGCCGTCGTACGCGGCGGTGCCGACAGCGGCCGTCCCTGGGCAAGCGCTGCGGCATTGATGCCGGCGAGCAGCCCGGAGGCGGCGGACTCGACATAGCCCTCGACGCCAGACATCTGGCCGGCGAAGAACAGACCCGGATGCTGGCGCAACTGCCACGTGTCAGTCAGCACCGTCGGACCGTTGACGTAGGTGTTGCGATGCACCATGCCGTAGCGCACGAACTCGGCCTGTTCGAGCCCGGGAATCATTCGGAGCACCCGTGCCTGTTCGCCCCACTTCAACTGCGTCTGGAAGCCGACGAGGCTGAAGTGATCAGCCGCCAGGTTGTCCTGTCGCAGTTGTACGACGGCATATGGCCAGCGCCCGGTGGCGGGATTGACGAGTCCGGCAGGCTTCATCGGCCCGAACCGCAGCGTATCGACGCCACGGTGCGCCATCACCTCGATCGGCAGACATCCCTCGAAGAACTTCTCCTTGTCGAAGTCGTGGACCGTCGCCGATTCCGCGTGGACCAACGCATCGTAGAACCGCGCGTACTCATCCTTGGTGAACGGGCAATTCAGGTAGTCGCCCTGCCCGTCGTCAACGCCGCACGCCGGTCCTGACGCAGCAACCTCGTCGGCATTGCGGATGTTGCGGTCCCAGCGCGATTGCCGGAATACCTTTGTGCGGTCGATCGACTCGGCAAGAACGATGGGGCTGATCGCGTCGTAGAAATAGAGGTGATCGCTGCCGATCAGCCTGACGATGTCGGCCGACAGCGCCTCAGAGGTCAACGGACCAGTGGCCACGATGAGCGGATCGGCCGCCGAATGTGAAGGGAGGCTCGCCACCTCGTCACGAACGATCTGAATCAACGGATGTGCGGACACGGCAGCCGTCACGGTGTCGGCGAACCGGTCGCGATCGACCGCCAGCGCCGCACCGGCGGGCACGCGGCTCGCTTCAGCGCAGCGCATGATCACCGAGCCCAGACGCCGCATTTCTTCCTTCAGCAGTCCGACCGCGTTATCGAGCTTGTCGCCGCGAAACGAGTTGCTGCAGACAAGTTCCGCCAGCCTGTCGCTCTTGTGAACCGCGGTGGCGCGCAGCGGCCGCATCTCGTGCAGGACCACCGGCACACCCACGGACGCGACCTGCCAGGCCGCTTCGCACCCCGCAAGCCCGCCGCCGATGATGCGAACCATCAGGCCCGCTTCTTTGCTGCGGCTTTCTTCTTGGCACCCGCCGCTTTTGCTTTCTTCTTCGGAGCGGCCTCCGCCACGGGGGCGGCCGCCTTCTTCTTGCCACGAGCGGGCGCTCCACGGCGTCCCTTGCGCGGCGCCGCACCACGACGCGCCTCGAGCAAGGCGCGCGCATCGTCCAGCGTGAGCGTGGCCGGGTCGAGTCCCTTCGGGACCGACGCGTTGGTTTCGCCGTCGGTCACATAGGGACCGTACCGTCCCTCGAGCACCTGAAGCGCGACGCCCTCAGGCACCTCGATCTTGGCGATGA